>JAKSSL010000041.1 GCA_024403115.1 Clostridia bacterium | reverse complement strand
ACAGAGAACAATTTCGATATAGATTATATGGATGTAAAATTCAAATGTGATCTATGCAAGGATACTTGCATTTCCGATGACGGGGGAGATTGTACTTGTATTAGGGAGAGAATTCAAGAAGCAGAAAAATGGCAGATATTAAAAATGAACCAACAATAGAAAAAAAGGCATCGAAAAAGAAGAAAAGTTCCAAGCTTTTTAATTTTTTAGTGGATATCATGGCAGAAATCGTTTACGCAGTAGATGAGTTTAACGATATTTTAGCCATGGGTGCCAATGCTTTGGGTCGCGGTACTATTACAGCAATGGCTGCCATCGTTACAGGCGTAGATAATCTACTTTTACTAATCGACAAGATGTGCCTGTGGATCAAGTTCAAAGTGCTGACAAATGTCCACCACATTGCAGAGCTTATAGTCAAGAATGCCAAAGCCATTGTTAGAATCGTTTCGGGAGTTTTAATTACTTCCATTGCCATGTTCGCTTTAATGGCAGCTTGCACAGGTTATGAGTATTCATATAACGGTCGAAGCCTTGGCTTCATTAACGACCAAGGAGAAGTCAAGAAGGTTGTAGAAGTAATTAACAAAGGCCTTAGTAAAAAATATGATTTGGACGTGAACATTGACGATGGAGGTTCCATCAGCTATAAGAGGGCGGTTACAATCAACAAGGACATTGACGATGCCGATGACGTGCTAATGAGACTTACTAATATGACTGATGCCAATGTAAAAGCTTTTGCCATAGTAGTAAACGACAAGGTCATTGCATATTTGGATTCTCACGAATCGGCCAGCAAGGTGCTTAATAATATTAGTGAAAAATATGCAAAAGGCGATTTAGCACAATACAACAGCATAGGCTTCAAAGAAAAAGTTGAGATTAAGAGCCTTAATACTATCGTAGGTAATTTGAAATCACCGGACAGCATTACTAAATATATCTTAAAGCATAAGACTATTCACGTTAAGACTGTAAAGACAAAGGTTTACAAGAGAGGAATCAAGTACAAGACAGTTTATAAGAAGACAAAGAACTTGTACAGAGGCGATTCGTCCGTAAGCCGTCAAGGCGTCAGAGGCGTAGAAAGAGTAAAAGCAAAGATTACATATATTAATGGCAAGGAAGTTAAGCGTAAGATTTTGAAGAAGAAGGTACTTTCTGAGCCAGTTACAAAGATAGTATTGGTGGGTACAACAAAGAGACCGCCAACAGTAGGAGATGGCCACTTCATCAGACCGGTTAACGGAGTTCAAACTTATGGATTCGGCTGGAGATGGGGAAGACATCACGATGGAATAGATATTGGCGTAAGCACAGGAACACCAATACATGCAGCAGACGGTGGTACTGTCGTACATGCAGGTTGGTACTATGCCTACGGTTACGCTGTAATCATTGACCATCAAAACGGATATCAAACATTGTATGGACACAACAGTAAGATTTTAGTCCACGTAGGACAAAAGGTTTATGAAGGTGAAACAATTGCCTTAGCAGGTTCCACAGGACGAAGCTTTGGATCTCACTGTCACTTCGAGATTCACATTCATGGAACCCCTGTTGATCCAAACAAGTATGTGTAGAATATAGGTAGGAAAATGGGTAAGAAGAGATCTGGAAGATTAAGAGAATTTCAGAGAGAACAAGGAAGTATTACCATAGAGGAAGCTCAAAGACTTAGAGCCGAAAGGCGTGAGCAGAATGTGGAAAGAAATAGGCAAATTAAAGCACGCCGTAAGGCACGTTTGAGTTTGCCTAGGGTTCTTGTGCTTGTTTTGGCCATTTTCATAGTAGTAGCAATAGGTACAACTGTTAAAAATATAGTGAGCTTGCAGGTGGAAAGAAGTCAACTATTAAGCCAGCAAGAGGCTTTAATACAGGAGAAGGAAGATCTTAAGGAAGAGCTTAAAAACATCACTTCCGATGAGTATATTGAACGCCAGGCAAGAGACTTGCTAAAGATGGTAAAACCTACAGACAAGATATTTATAATAGAGGATGGAAATGAAGATTAAAGAAGCCATAGTTGTAGAGGGCAAGGATGATACTGCGGCTGTGCTTGCGGCAGTGGATGGGATCACCATTGAAACTCACGGCTTTGGCATTAGTAGCAATACATGGAAGCTTATTAAATCGGCTTACAAGAAGCAGGGCATAATCATTTTCACAGATCCCGATTATATGGGAGAGGAAATCAGGCGCCGTGTTTTGGCAGAGTGCCCAAATGCTAAGGAGGCTTTCTTGGCAAGAGCAGAAGCCAAGAAGAAGGATGACATAGGCATAGAAAATGCTAAGCCGGAAGCCATTCGTAAAGCCCTTTCTCAAGCGAAGGCAACATGTATAGAAGAAGAAAAAGAGCTTTTCTGTGAAGAGGATTTATACAGATACGGCCTAATAGGCCAGGATAAATCCAAGGAAATTCGCCAAAAGCTGGGCAAGGAACTTGCCATAGGCTACGGCAACGGAAAAGCCATGTTAAACAAGTTAAATAAATTCGGTATTACTAGAGAGGAATTGGAAAAAGCGTTAAATGGCAAAAGCTAAAGCTAGACAATCGAAGGACGGTTTCAAGTTTTCAAAAAGCCTGGGACAAAACTTTTTACAGGATCAAGGCATAATTGATGAAATCGTTGATGCAGCTCAAATAGGCCAAGAAGATTTGGTAATAGAAATCGGCCCTGGTGGGGGAGCCCTGACAAAAGAGCTGATTAAGGAAGCGGGAAAACTTATTGCCGTTGAACTGGATGACAGACTGATTCCAGAATTAAACGCCAGGTTTATGCCCTATGGAAATTTCCAGCTAATTCACGAAGATATTCTCAAGGTGGACTTGCAGGAAATCATTCATAGAGAATTGGAATCGGGCCAGCTTAAAAAGGTGAAGGTAATAGGAAATCTACCATATTACATTACTACACCGATTATTATGGGACTTTTGGAAAAGGGAATCCCTGCAGATTCCATAACCATAATGATGCAAAAAGAGGTGGGCGATCGCATACTGGCCAAGCCTAACACTAAGGCCTACGGAGCTTTGTCCATAGCCGTGCAGTACTATTCGGAAGTTGAGAAGGTGCTGGATGTTCCTAGACACTGCTTCTACCCACAACCAAATGTGGATTCAATAGTATTAAAGCTGAACATTAAGAAGCAGAAGGATATCGAAGTTGTGGACGAAGGGCTTTTCTTTGAGACGGTAAAAGCAGGCTTTGGAATGAGAAGAAAAACCTTGTTAAATTCCTTGACACTGATTCAGGGAATAGATAAAGGACAAATTGGAAAAGCTTTGGACTTGGCAGGTATTGATCCTGCTCGCAGAGCGGAGACCTTAACTATAGAGGAGTTTGCCACTTTGGCAAAAGCCATTGGTGAATTCAAATAGGAGGATGAAATGACAAGACAAATCAAAGATTTTTTGGATGATGTAAATAGATTGTTTGACAGCAGCGATGAGGAAATCGTTAAACTTTTTAACGATGAAGGCTTGCTGGGCTATGTTACAATTTGCGACAATTGTGGCAGATATGTAATCAATCTAACAGATATTGAAATCCCATATGACGATGCAGAGAGTGAAGAGGCCAGAGAGGTTAATGCAAATTCTCCTTTATCTATATCAGAGGAAGATGCTGAGCTGGTTCGAGAGATTATGCCTTTGTGTCATTGCCACGGTGATGAAAGCTATTATGAGATTCAAATGAGTGGATTGGATATATAGTTTATCCGCTTACAAATTAATAAGACAATAAAAAACTAGCCTAGATACCAGGCTAGTTTTCTTTTATTTCAAGCTTTCTCTAATTTTATCCATTGCGTAAACCCATTTAACCGCATATTTGCCATCATCCATATAGTAATACATTAAATCACCATTGTGGAAGGTTTTAATATACTTATTAGGTTTCATAGGAAAGGCTTTTATATCCTTACACTTATCTTCTAGATGAACCTCTTCGCCGAAAAGTGTTCCAT
>JAKSSL010000040.1 GCA_024403115.1 Clostridia bacterium | reverse complement strand
TTTTGAAAGGAAGATTATGAAAAAATTTGCCAGTTTATTATTATCATTTGTGATGATGGTCACTTTTATGCCAACAATGACTTTTACTGCTTTTGCAGCAAGTCAAAGCATTAATGTGACAAGTAGCACAAGTGGAACAACAACAAACTTGACAACTAACATAGGGGAGACTATCACTGTTAATTTGAAAAATGGTGGTTCAAGTACCCTAACTTTTAGTGGAAACGTAAGCCCAAGCGGTGCAGCCACAGTAAGCTCAAGCAAGAGCATAGCAGGTGGTTCTACTGGTACTTTTACTGTGACAGCAAATAAGGCGGGTACAATTACAGTTATTTTGAGAAGCGGTACAAGTTCTTCTTCCCAAAAAGCAACATTGAAGATAACTGCAGTTGACCCTTTAGAAGGTTTTTCAATAAAAGCGGTAAAAGACAGCGAACATGGTTTAGATGGTGATGTAAACATTGAGCTAAGCAACAGTGGAGCTCAATATTCTGGTACTTTGTATTTACCTGGAAATGCTGATAAGGACAATGTGCATCTAGCATGGGCTGATACATCTGTTAAGCTTAAGACAGGAAATACTACATATGAATCAGGGAAATGCCCATTAGCTTCAACTTACACAGTAATCAAGGACGATTATGAAGCTAGTTTAAACCTTACAATCAAACAAGGTTCATCTACTGTCAAAGGACTATTCCTTCAAGTCAACGAGGACTTAGGAACTATTGCGAAGATGAACGATGACACATACCATGAAACTTCATGCTATGGCGGAGCTAGCTTTGGTGGAAGCGATTACTTCATGAGCATAAAGGGCCGTGGTAACTATACTTGGAAGCAACAAGCAAAGAAACCATATAACATCACTTTCTACAAGGAAGAATTCACTAAGGACAATATAGATACAAATTCAAAAGCAAAGGTATCCATGGTTGATGGTGTGAAGACTAAGAAGTGGTCTATGCTTGCAAACTATGCGGATCCAAGTTTGATGAGAAACAAGATCGGTTATGATTTAGCCAATGAGCTTGGAGTAGGTCTTGGTACTGAATATTACGACATTTGGATGAATGGTGAATACCTAGGCAATTATCTGATCACTCCAAAGACTGATTATGAAATAGAGGATAGCGGATTCCAACTTGAACTTGACAACAAGGAAGAGAAAGGACCGAGCCCAGATCCACAATTTTGGTTGGATGGTATTAAAAAGCACGGATCAGATTCTTACAACTGCTTCACATTGAAGGATATTGGAGATGATGCTTTAGTAGAATTGAGTGGAAAATCCCTTGAGGAAAATCCTACACCTAGCGATTGTGTTCCTGCAATTCAAGCATGGATGCAAAGTGCTTTGGATGCAATAAAGACTACTAACTCCGAGGAATATCAAAACTATATTGATGTTGAATCTTGGGCAAAGGTATATCTATTAAATGAGTTATACAAGAATTACGATATAGTTTCTGGAAGCATATTCATGTATCGTGATGGCCTGACAGCTGATGACAAGCTAAAGGCTGGCCCAATTTGGGACCTTGATAACGCTTTGGGACGTACTGGAATTTGCGGATACAGCGGTATTGATAGCACAACTCAAAAGTCAGGAGATAAATGGTACATTGACAGCATTAACGGTGAAGATTCAATGCTGCAATTCTTAGGTATGCACGAAAGCTTCATGGAATGCGTATACAGAATGTATAACGATTACAAGGACAGCTTTGAAGGAGCAAAGACAAATCTAAGCAATACAAAGGCAAGAATCAGCGATTCTGCTGCTATGGACTTTGCAAAGTACGGCAACAGCCGTTCATACAATAACGCAAGCGTTTCATCACAAACAACTGTTGGTACATCACCATACAATGTAGTATATGGTAAAACATCAACATATGAAAACTATTGCACAAATCTTAACGATTTCCTAAGCAAGAGATTGCTTTTCTTGAACGATAAATTGAGCATTGATGCACCTAGTGCTAGTGTTCAAGGGGAAACTGAGAATCTGATTATCTATTCAGATTTAGATCTTAGTGTTCCTGCACCAAAAACAGGTAAATACACATCATACCAATGGCAAAAATATGATGTGGATAAAGCTAAGTGGAAAAATATTAAGGGCGAAACTACAAGCAACTACAAGGCGACTGTAGATGAAAGCTTTGATGGCTTGCAAGTACGTTGCAAGATGCTATATGACAGCGGTACAAAGTTTAGCGAGACTAGCAGAGTAAAAGCAGCTGAGCTTACAAAGGATGTTATTACTGATGGAGTAAGCATCAGCATTACTATGGAAGGCCATGAGCATCGATACCTTAAGAATGTGATTGATGAAAAGTACTTCAAGTGCGATGCTGGATGTGATTATGGAACAACATATTACAAATCATGTATATGTGGTGAATCCAGTGAGGGCAAGGGAGAATTAGAAGCTACTTTCCAAGAAGACGATGCTAAGGGACACGTCTTTGAAAAGACAGAAGCTGTACTAGCAAACTTTACAGACTCAGGAAATTTGGAATACTACACTTGCCAAAGAGAAGACTGTGGAAGATATTTCCTTGATGAAGAAGGTAAAAACGAGATTGAAGAGAATCAATGGATAGTTCCTGCAATCGATAAGGATTCAGTTTCCATAGATGATTCCAAGTGTGTATATGACGGAAATGCACAAAAACCTGTATTTGAAATAAAGGATGTTGAGGGAACAAGCCTAGTAGAAGACAAGGATTATACTCTTTCCTATTCAGACAATGTGGATGCAGGTCAAGCTACTTTGAAGGTTCAATTCATAGGCAACTATGAGGGTGAATTGGAAGAAAGCTTCACTGTATCTCCAAAACATATTGATATTAGCGAAGCAGACATCAAGATAGCTTCAACAAGCGAGTTTAACTATGATTACACTGGTTTGCCTTTAGAACCAGAGGCAGTCCTAGTGGGATATCCAGAGGACTGGTATGAAGTAGTCTACGAGAATAATATTAACGCAGGTGATGATGCTTTAGTAAAAGCAAGATTCGTAGGAAATTACGAGGGCGAGGCTACAAAAGCCTTCACTATTAACAGAATCCCTCTACCTAAGATTAGATCAATTAGACCTGCTGTGATAGCTTATGACGGAACTCCAAAGGAACCTCATGTTATCATCGATGCTCCTGCAGACGGAAAGCCACTTGTAAGGGGCGTAGACTTCGTGGCAACTTATTCCAACAATGTGGAAATAGGTGTGGGAACTGTAGTGGTTGAAGGTATTGGAAACTTCTACGGCGGATACTACGAAAAGAAGTTCGACATAGGTATTAGAACTCTTCCTGGAACTTTAACTTTGGAATCACCGGCTGATTTTGACTATCATTATGATGGCACAGCTAAGGAGCCTAAGGTGATTGTTACTGATAGTGAAGAGGGCCGCCAATTAGTTGAAGGGGAAGACTATACTGTAACTTACAGTGGTGAACACACTGAGCCAGGCGAGGTAATTGTTACCGTTGAAGGAATCAGAGGGTACAAGGGCACAAGAACTTTGAAATTCCAAATCAAGAAGGCTCAATTGCCAAAGATTGAGGACTTGGAATGTGTAGAATACACTTATGACGGCACAGCCAAGACACCAGGATTTGAATTAGTAGGTCCTGCAGGCAAGTTGCAAGAGGGAGTAGACTACAGCGTTGAATATAAAGCTAATACAAATGCGGGCATCGCTAAGGTTATAGCAACAGCTATAGACGGAAGCCCATATGTGGGAAGCAGTGAGAGAACATTCTCAATTTACCACAAAGAATTTGAAGCTGATATTGAGATGCCTTCAGACTTTGACTATGGATATACTGGTCATGAAATAAAGCCTGAACCTATAGTTAATTCAAAGGATAAGAATGCAACATACGATTTCGTCTATAAGAAAAATGTTGAGATAGGCACAGCTTTCGTAACTGTTGCAGCCAGCGGAAACTATAAGGGATCATATATCAAGA
>JAKSSL010000004.1 GCA_024403115.1 Clostridia bacterium | reverse complement strand
AGAAGGCTTGGGAGGAAAAATACAAAATAGTTCATTTCTACAGAGACGATAGCTTAAAAGACATGGAGTTTGTAATTAAATAGAATTAAAAAATGCACCCGCAATAGGGTGCATTTTATTTACGCTTTTAACTGTGCCTCTTCTTTAACTTGACTATAAAGATGGCCGCTCTTACCACCCAGTCTAAAGCCATGGCTACCCAAACATAAGTAAAGTCTAGGCCCATAACATTTACGAACAAGACGGTTAGCAATACACGCACGCCCCACATTCCTATAATGGAAACGTAGAACGGACTCTTTGTATCTCCGGCACCCCTTAGGATTCCACTGCAAATGCTTGTAGCTGCCAAAGCAGGTTCAGCAAAAGCCATTATCCTTAAGACCAGTCCGCCCATGCTTATTACTTCTTGGTCATCAATAAATATGTCAATTAGATGTGGTGCAAATATGAACATCAAAATTGCACAGAAGGTCATAATGGACATACCATATACCATGCAAGTCCTTGAATAACGCTTCTCCAATTCTCGCTTTCCAGCACCTGTACATTGGGCAACCAAGGTTGTTGCCGCAACTGAGAATCCAAACATTGGCATATAGCACATGGACTCTGCAGTATTTGCCAATTGATGGGCTGCCAAGGCTGCAGTTCCAAGCCTTGTAACTATTCCTGTGGCAACCAATTGTCCCATGGACAAAGTGATCTGTTCAAAAGCTACAGGCACGCCCATATTAATTGAGCGCTGAATTATTGGCTTATCAAATCTGTACTTATCATGGATTGAAATATGAATTAAGCTGCTCTCTTTGAACAATACTGCAACTATTAGAACACCGCTGATAACTTCAGCAATTGCAGTGCCTAGGGCCGCTCCAAAAACTCCCAAATCCAATCCAGGTATATGAACATCAATACCAAAAATAGTGAAATCTGTGGACTTGTAAATAAACAAGAAGTTTAGAATGATATTGATAACATTGTTTAAAATATTAATAACCATTGGGCTTCTAGTGTCGCCCATAACACGAACCATATTGCTTCCTGTAAATAGGAAAGCTTCAAAGATTAAGGACATTCCTACGCAAGCCAAATATGCTCTCGCATCATGATACAGTATAGGATCTGCGCCCATCCATATTACCAGATTAGGCACGCATACTAACAATACCAATAGTGTCAAAACTACGCCCAAAATAAGGGTGCATATTAGTGACTGCCTTACAGTCTCCTGTGCTTTGTCGTGTCTGCCCTCACCTATGTAATGGCCCATTACTACTGAAAAACCTACGCCAAGTCCTTGCATAAATCCGCCGATAACCCATATGAACTGAGTATTTACGCCTACGGCGGCTGTTGCATTAACTCCAAGGCTTCCTACCATGGCGGTATCAACATAAGTTACCAATGTTTGCAGTACCTGTGAAATTATTGTTGGCCAAGCCAGCCATAGAACAATTTTACGCGCTGATTGTTTTTCATCTAGTATATCGTATTTCATAGTTATAAATCTTTTGCTGCGATTAAACCGTATTCACTTTCTGCGGATAGCACCGCATTATTAACAGCTTTTCCCATTACGTAAGATGCAATGGTTCCAACCATATCTAAATTTGCCACAACATCGCCTACGGATAAAGCGAAAACGCTGTCTCCATCAGCTGTAGTATTAACAGGCCTAATAGTTCTTACATAACCTCCATGGGCCATACGAGAAATCTTGTTCATCTCGTCTTTTGTAAAATCACCATTTGTGATAACAGCACCTATGGAAGTATTACCTACAAATAAATTTGTATCTTTGACAACAGTTTGGTAAAGTGCCCATTCACTGTTGTCCAAGCCATTCTTTTCTGGATTTAACAAACCTGATATTTGATGACCATCATCGATATCGAAGACATCTCCAAAGCAATTAACAGCCACAATGGCACCCACTTTAAGCTCCCCAATTTGAACAGCATAAGTACCAAATCCTGATTTCATCGCTCTGTCAATTCCATATGCTTTTCCGTGAGAAGCACCTGTTCCAACGCCTACATTTCCAACAGGGAATTCTGTTTTTTCCTCATAAGCATTTGCAGCCGCTTCATAGCCCATTTGATGGTCAGGTCTAACATCATATTTTCCCACAGTTAAGTCAAACAGATTAATTTCACTTACTAGGGGAACTCTTGTTACGCCAACATCAAGACCTATGCCCTTCTTTTCCAAATATTCCTGAACTCCGCCACCAGCATCTAGTCCGAAAGCAGAACCTCCGCCTAAAACAACGGCATGAATCACTTGTGTGGCAGTTAAAGGATCGGCCATGGAGAAATCTCTATTTGCTGGACCGCCTCCAAATATACAAGCTCCAACTTTAGCTCCCCTTTCACAGATTACAGTTGTAACACCTGTAGCTGCCTCCTTGTTTGTGGCATGTCCAAGTTTAATATTCTCTATATCAAGAATGTTTATTTCCTGTAATTTCATTATTTGTTACCTTCGCCTTGCTTAAACTCCAATTCTTTTTCTATGGTCTTAATAATGTCATATTGGTCTTGGATTTCTTTGAAGAATCCGTCCAATTTGTCTTGTTCTGCATCACATCCATCTACATGGCAAGTCCAAAGGTACTCTCCTAATTCTTCCTTCAAATCCTTAATTTTCTTCTTTTGAATTGCAGTATTAGCCTTTGCTTTTCCTTGATCTATAACATCTTCAGCAATATCAGCTGCCTTGTTTGCAATTTCACCTGCTACTGCCCCTGTCTTTTCTAAAATCTTATCTAAGTTCATTGTCGTCCTCCTTTAGATTTAAATCTTCTTTTATTTGAGTAGTTGAGATACCCTCAGTTCTATCCAAATATACCACTTGGCAATAATCCCTCAATATCTCAAACTTTTCATTTCCTGCCCAGTCGCTTCCCATGACAACTTCATCAACATTGTACTTTTTCACATCGTCAATTTTTTGTTCCCAAGTTTTCTCAGGGATAACTAGGTCCACATATTTAATGGCTTCAAGAATCTCTTTTCTAAGCTCATAGCTATAATATGCTTTCTTGCCTTTTATAGCGTTAAACTCATCAGTTGAAATGGCAACAATTAAATAATCGCCTCTTTCTTTTGCTCTCTTTAAAAGCCTAACATGGCCATAGTGTAGCAGGTCATAAGTTCCATAAGTCAATATTGTTTTCATTCGCTACTCCTCTTCCTTCAGGCGATCAAGTACAAGCCTGTAGCCTTTTCCATAAAGGAGACATTTGTTTACTCTACTAATAGTCGCTGTTGAAGCCTTTGTCTCTTGTTCCACTTGAACATAAGTCTTTCCTTGGTCCAAAAGCTTGGCAACTTCCAATCTCTGAGCTATGGAAATCACCTCATTAATAGTGCAAATATCCTCAAAGAATTTATCGCACTCTTCAACAGTTTCCAATTTTAAAATAGCTTCATAAAGCTTCTCAACCTCTCCTAAATCCAATGCTTTTTTATGTGCCATTTCTACACCCTCTTACTTTAATTCCTCAACTAAAACCTGGATAGCTTTGTTCAGCTGTTCATCAGCCAATGTATTTCTATCATCTTCTATTACATAATCTGGTTTAATTCCCAGCTTGTGTACTTTGTTGCCCTTTGGAGTAAGATACTCCATAATTGTGTATTTTAAAGCGCCACCTGTTGGTAGTACTTCGCTAGTCTGGATTACGCCCTTTCCGTAAGTTTTAGTCCCTATTAGCTTTCCACCATCATTATCCTTAATAGCTCCTGCCAATATTTCAGATGCGCTTGCTGAATATTCATTTACCAAAAGAACATACTTTAACTTTGTAGCCGAAGCTGCTGAATTGTATTTCTTGCTAGTACCCTTTTTGTCCTTAGCAGTAACGATATTACATGCTGGTAACAGTTCGTCAGCGATATTAATTGCCGATGTCACATATCCGCCACCATTGTTTCTCAAATCGATTATCAAGCCTTTTACTTGGGCCTTTTCCATCTCTGTTAATTCAGTTTTAAATAAGTCGCCTGTATTTTCATCGAAGGAATTGATACTGATATATCCTATATTTCCATCAAGAATTTCGCTGTAAATTGAATCATTCTCAATCTTTGCACGAGTTACGCTTACTGTGTTAATAGAGCCATTTCTGCTATATGTTAGCTCAACGCTTGTGCCTACATCTCCACGAATAGCCATATTCATCTTATCTGAATCTGAATATTCCTTGCCGTCAACCTTGAGAATAATATCATCCTTCATCAAGCCAGCTTCTTCTGCAGGGGAGTTTTTCATAACGCTTCCTATGATGAATTTTCCGTCGATTCGGCTATAGTATATACCTATGCCATAATAGACTCCTGAAAGATGGTCAGTCCATTCTTTCCATTCCTTTTCATTCATGTATGAAGTATATTCATCTCCTAGAGCCTCTACGGCGCTTCTAGCAGCTGCCTCCGCTATTTTATCGCCATCAACACCATACAGGAAGCCCTGTTCCAAACAGTAATTGACTTTAAACAAGTCCTTATATCTGTCTATGAAAGATGTCATAGCTTTGTAGTCTTTACCATCTACCCTTACTATATCTCGCGCTGAATCAATCAAATTGATTCCAAAAGCACCTGCTAGGGAACCGCCTGCAAAGACGATTACCAATAGAATAATAAAGGCTTTTTTCTTAATCTTTAACATATATTTCCCTCTTGAGATAATTTTATATTTTCAACATAGAACTGAGCTTTGCTCTTGCCGTTCCACTCGTTGATTTCCAAATTACCTTGAATATCTATCCTTTCTCCTGATTCCAAGCTATCCTTCATCGCTGGCTCAATATTAAAAGCCACACAATTTAAAGCTTCTCCCTTTGAATCTCCAACCATAAATCTAACGTGTTGTTGGTTGTCGCCCATAAAGTTTATAAACTTTGGTGAAAGTGCCTTTATCTCAAACAAAGGCTTTTTATTACCTTCCCCAAAAGGTTCCAAAATCCTTAAATCCTGTGCCAAGCTTAAAGTGGCATCAGCCAGATCTATTTTCAAATCAACCTTATACTTGCGTTGATACAAGTCCAAATCATCTGCTTCAAGTCTTGCCATTATCATGCGGCAATTCTCTTGGAATTTATCAAAATTCTCAAATGGAAGTGTAAAGCCACAAGCTCCAGCATGTCCACCGAAACGGTCGAACAAATCCTTTTGTTCATCTAAGATATCATGAAGGTTTACGCCGTCAATGCTTCGGCCGGTTCCCTTATATGCATCTTCACCATCAATAGGTGTAAGCACTACAGCCGGTCTGTTAAACTTTTCCTTCAGCTTTCCAGCAACTAT
The DNA here is from genome assembly GCA_024403115.1 of Clostridia bacterium. GTDB lineage: Bacteria > Bacillota > Clostridia > Peptostreptococcales > Anaerovoracaceae > JAKSSK01. The sequence goes on along the minus strand of JAKSSL010000004.1, from coordinate 70,525 downwards.
GCCTGCAATTCCTTCGTGTATATCATTAGACTTAACAATGATAAAGGCTTGGCCTTCATCTCCAATACAGTCTACGCAAGTCTTGTAGTCCTCATCTTGCATTTTTTTACGCAAGCTATTGTTATCTAAAACCTTTTCAAGCAATGAATTCAGCTGAATATCATCCTGGGATATTAGCAAATCCACCGCATCCTTAGGATCATTTACTCTGCCACATGCATTCAAATGGGGAACTATTTGATAGGCCACATTATCAGCACTTATCACTCCCGCATTAGGCAAAACTCTGTCTATGAGAAGCTTAAGGCCTTTCCTGTGTCCTGTGTTAATAACAGCAAGGCCAAACTTGACTATAGTACGGTTTTCATCCAGCAAAGGCATTATATCGCCCATAGTTCCTATGGCAACTAAATCCGCTACGGATGTTAAAACTTCCTTCTCAATTAATCCCTTTTTCAACATGGCTTGTGCTAATTTAAAAGCTACGCCTACACCAGCAAGACCCTTAAAAGGATACGCACAATCATCTTGCTTTGGATTAATTAAAGGAGCCTCAGCTCTCTCAGCCATTTCAACATTGTGATGATCTGTTATGAGAATCTCCATACCAAGCTCATAAGCATATTTCACTTCTTCTTTGGACATGCTTCCACAATCCACAGTCACAATTAACTCATAGCCTTCATCTGCTATTTGTTTTATTGCCTCCTTGTTAAGGCCATAGCCCTCCTGTCTTAGAGGAATATAGTAACCTATAAGGGATTGGTCTGCGCATACAGAAGATAGGACTTCTATGAGCAAGGCTGTTGCAGTAATACCATCAGCATCATAATCTCCATAAATGCAGATTTTTTTCTTTGCTTTTAAAGCAGAATCCATAATGTCAACTGCCTTATCCATGTCTTTTAATAGAAACGGATCATAAGCCCTGCGAGGCTTAGCTGAAATAAATTCCAACTGATCCTCTTCATCCACTATGCCTCTTTTTATTAAAATTTGTCTTACAATTTCATTGATTTCCATTATCTAAAAATATTGCATTGGGTTTACTGGGCTACCGTTTATTCTTACTTCAAAATGTCCATGAGGACCTGATGATACTCCTGTAGAACCTGACTTGGCAATTACTTGTCCTCTCTTTACGCTTTGTCCTGAATGTACCAAAATCCTACTGTTATGTCCGTAACATGTAACTGTTCCATCGCCATGTCTAATTGATACATAATTCCCATAGCCACCATACCATTGAGCCAAAATAACTGTACCGCTAGCTGCTGCAACTACATTGCTTCCCATTGGCACTCCAATATCAGTTCCTTCGTGGAATTTATACTTTTGACCTGTTACAGGGTGTGTTCTATAACCGAAAGGTGATGTAATTGTGTAATATCCTGGGTATGGCCATGTGAACTTTCCATCAAAATGGATAGTTGGACCGTGTTGGGCTGCAGCTTCTTCTGCTGCTCTGATTTTAGCTTCGATATCAGCTTTCTCTTCGTCCAACTTTTTAATCAAAGCTTCGATCTCAGCTTTTCTTCCCTCCAAGGATTTCGCTTTCTTTTTAGCCTTGCTTTGTAAAGGAAGCAATTCCTCTTCCTCAGCCTTCAAGCTCTTGTGCAATTTCTTCAAAGATGCTTTTTGCTCTGAAAGCTCTTTTACTACAGCTTGGTCGTTATTTACAATCCTTTTGAGCATGCTAAGATTTGAAACCAATTCAGAGATAGATGATGATCCTAAAACTACATCAAGATAACCCACATTGCCCTTCTTATACATGACTCTAAGTCTTTTGTTTAATCCTGTTGAACGCTTGTCTATTTGTTTTTCAACTTTTTTAATTTTTGTCTTTGTTGCTGAAATTTCAGCTTTTTTGGCAGCAACCTTTTCATTTAAACCTGCTAATTCAGTAAGCTGTTCCTGCAAATCTCCTTTGACATCCTTAAGCTCTTCTTGAGCTTCGCTTTGCTTTTGCTTAACATCATTTAAATCTGATTGGTTGTCGGCAAAAGCAACCCCACAAGGGATAGTTGTCAAAACCACTATTAATATCAAAGAAATTATCAAACTCTTTGCTCTCATTTTTTAACCTCTTTTATCTAAGAATCTACGCAATGATACGATACTTCCCAAAGCACCAATACTTACTCCTATGCTTAAGAAAATAATGATTAGATTTGACATCATTACTCCTGTTGGCATCAGTGATGTTGACAGCATAGTGAATAAATCTGCTCCAACTAGGTCAATAACCTTTTCGTATATTAACGCTGTAAGTCCTGATGCAAGAACTGCGGATATCATTCCGATAATGATACCTTCTGCAAGGAATGGGCCTCTAACAAACCAGTTTGTTGCGCCCACGTATTTCATGATGAATATTTCGCTCTTTCTGGCAAATACTGTAAGCTTGATTGTGTTTGATACAACCAGCATAGAAACAAGTACCAAGAAAGCCATTATTATCAATGAGCCAGTCTTAATAAAACCAGCAAATTTTGTGATCTTATCAACAGTCTCTTGGAAGAAGCTTACGTCCTCGACGCCCTTCATTCCTGAAACATTTTCTACAATTGTTTTTCCTTTATCCAAATCGCCTAAAGTAACTAAAATGGAATTTGGCAGTGGATTGCTTCCTAGGTTTTCAAGCAAGTAAGCGCTTTCGCCCCAGCGCTCCTTCATAATCTTCAAAGCTTCCTTCTTGCTTCTAAAGTCTACCTTTTGAACGCCGTCCATCTTTTCAATGGCCTTCATGTCAGCCTTGATAGTTTTGCTTCCAGCACCATCCTTCATAAATACTTCAATAAGACTGTAATCTCCCTTTACAGTTTCTGTAAACATATTAAGATTTACTGATACTGTGAAGAATACTCCAAGTATAATAAGCATGGCTGTAATTGAAACTACAGATGCAAAGCTCATAGCTTTATTACGGCCTATTTGAAGCAGGCCTTGTTTAATACTATATCCTAAAGATTTCATCTAGATAGCACCTCCCTTTTTATAGCCACCTATATGGGAGCTTGCTATATGTCCGTTTTCTATAGTAAGAACACGCTTGTTCATTTTGTCTACAATGTTTTTAGCGTGAGTAACCATTACCACTGTTGTACCGCTAAGATTGATTTGCTCTAACAAAAGCATTATTTCCTTTGCTGTTGCAGGGTCCAAGTTTCCTGTTGGTTCGTCGGCAATTAACACCTTTGGAGCATTGACTATTGCTCTTGCTATTGCCACCCTTTGTTTCTCACCTGCTGAAAGCTCATCTGGATATTTGTGAGCCAATTCGCTTATTCCAACTAGTGATAAAACTTGTGGAACCAATCTCCTGATTTGTCTCTTTGATCTATGAACTACTTCCAAAGCAAAAGCCACGTTTTCAAAAACAGTCTTCTTTGGTAAAAGTCTAAAATCTTGGAATACCATGCCAGTATTTCTGCGATAATATGGTATTTCTCTATTAGAAAGTGTTGTCACTTCTTGATCGTTTACAACAATTCTTCCCTCATCAGCATCAATCTCTTTTAATATTAAGCTGATAAAAGTAGATTTGCCTGCGCCACTTGGTCCAACGACAAAAACGAACTCGCCTTTATCGATTTGGACATTAACATCTTCTAGTGCTGTTGTGTCGCCATATCGTTTAGTTACATGTTCAAAACTTATCATAAAATCCGCCTTTTCTCAAAATATACATACCTAGTATAATTATACTCAATTTATCCCATTTTTTCAAATATTTCAGGCAAAAAAATGTCACATTTTTTCGCTAAAAATGAGCTCTTAAAAGCCTCATTATATACCGTCTCCGATTCTATGAAATCCACCTTGAAATAGCGTCCCACTTTCAGATTTTTATCGAGAATTTTTTTATTAATTCCCCGATTATATTTGTTCACAAGCCAAATAACTTTATGACCATATAGCTCAAGCTTTTTTATCTCTTCCAGCTTCTTCATATTCCCCTTAATCTTCCAAGGTAAAGGATCGATAACTGCCACAATCACATTGGCATCCTTTATGACTGCAGGCCTGTCTGAACTTACAACAACATAGCTCCCCTTTATGTTATTTATTATGCTCAAAAGCTCGCAATCCGATAGTTTATCCTGCTCTCGCTCCTTCTTGATGGCCCAGTTAATGCCCTCAAAATAGCTATTTATCTGGTTAATGGGTCTATCATTTTTCAAAGCTTCCCCAAAGTCCTTGAAAGAGAAATCGTTAAAGCCTTTACAGGAAGACAGTTTGTAATAGAGCATGGCTTTTCCACTTTCCAAGCCCTTCCCGTCAACATAGGCAGCTTTTCCTCCCATATCACGAATACTTTTCGCAAACAACAGGGCTAAATACTCCCTGCCACAAGCCTGCCCAATGGCTGTAAATACTATTTTTTGTTTCTCAACTATGTACATTTTTTCCATCTCATCCATACTAATACCTCCCCTGTCAATTGTAATATTCTAGACTATAAAATGGCGTAAGATGTTCAAAAAAGGTAAGTTAATGTCCAAAAAAGTCCATATCTTGTAATTTTGAGCCAATAAAAAATCCCCTGAAATCAGGGGATTAACACACTATAGAACCTTTTCTAAGAATTGTTTTGTTCTTTCTTCCTTTGGATGATTGAAAATTTCGTCAGGTGTACCTCTTTCCAAAATTCCGCCTTCAGCCATAAAGAAGATTTGATCACTAACTTCCTTTGCGAAAGCCATTTCGTGAGTAACTATAATCATAGTCAAGCCATCATCTGCAAGAGATTTCATTACGTCCAAAACTTCTCCTACCATTTCAGGGTCCAAAGCGGATGTAGGCTCATCAAATAGTATGATTTCTGGGTCCATAGCCAAAGCTCTAGCGATGGCAACCCTTTGCTTTTGTCCGCCGGAAAGGCTGGAAACGTGAACGTGTGCCTTATCGGCAAGTCCTACTCTTTCCAATAGCTTCATAGCTTTTGCCTCTGCTTCAGCCTTGCTGATTCCTTTGACAGCAGTAGGTCCAATTGTAATGTTCTTAAGAACATTCATATTATTGAACAGGTCGAAGTTTTGGAAAACCATAGTCATCTTTTCACGAACTTCAACTATATTTTCATGAGTGATTTTTTCTCCATCAATAAAAGTTTCACCCTCAGTAGGTTCTTCCAAAAGGTTTAGGCATCTTAGGAAAGTTGATTTACCAGCTCCACTTGGGCCAATGATGGAAAGAACTTCTCCGTCGTCAACTCTGCCTGTAACCCCAGAAATTACGTGTAAATCGCCGAAGGTTTTACCCATGTTTTTAAACTCTAACATTATTTAACACCTCCTGCCAATTTTACTTCAATTAATTTAACCAATCTGGAAAGCGGAATAGTTAAGCACAAATATACTATTGCCGCACCAACATATGCCGGGAATGTTTCAAAAGTGCTGGCATTCCACAAGGCTGCCTGCCTTAGAATTTCAACAACTCCTACATATGATAAAACTGAAGTTTCCTTAATCATTGTAATAACTTCGTTTCCAAGTGATGGAACTACGATCTTAAAAGCTTGAGGAATTACTACAAGCTTCATAACTTGAATCCTGGACATTCCTAAAGCTAAGGCAGCTTCTCTTTGTCCCTTAGGAACTGCTTGAATACCGCCACGAATTACTTCTGCCATATATGCTGCACTGTTAAATCCGCAAACTATAATGGCAGGAATAATTAGACCTGAAATTCCAAAGACATATCTTGGATAGTGAAAACCAAAAACTTGAGGCAAACCATATGCGAAAATCAAAGCTTGAACAAGCAATGGTGTACCTCTGATAATTTCAACGTATACATTTGAAATTGCACGCAATATTTTTTTCTTTGATAGTTTCATTAAAGCTAAGAGCAATCCAACGCAAAAGCCGATTGCTACCGCAATGATAGCAACGGCTAATGTCATAGGTACTCCTTTTAATGCTACTAATATTCCTTCTAAATATGTTCCCATTTAAGTACTTCTTTCTCCTTTTTTACAATAGTTTCATCCTATTGTTCGAACCACTTTGAATATAATTCAGCGTAAGTTCCGTTATCCTTCATGTTCTTAAGACCAGCGTTGATCTTGTCTAATAATTCCTTGTTGCCCTTTTGAACAGCAAAGCCATAGCTTTCAGCGTTAAGAACATCGCCTACTGTCTTAATCTTTCCAGGTTGCTTGCTCATATAGCTTTGAGCTACAGGAAGGTCGATGATAACTGCGTCAACATCTTCGTTAACAACTTGTTGAATGCAAGTATCGAAACCGTCTAGAATAACTGCTTCAGCAATCTTGCCTTCGTCCTTTAACTTTAATGTTTCAACAGCACCAGTTGTTGCAGTTTGGCTTGCAACCTTCATCTTTCCGCCCTTTAAGTCATCAAAGCCCTTAATCTTATCGTTGCCTTCTTTTACTACTACTGCAAGTCCGCTGTCATAGTATGTATTTGAGAAATCAACCTTTTCTTGACGTTCAGGGTCTTCTGCGTTCATACCTGCTGTAATTAGGTCTGCTTGGTCTGCTTCAAGAGCAGGAATTAATGCGTCAAAGCTTAAAGCTTGATATTCAACTTTGAATCCTTGATCTTCAGCGATCGCATTCATTAAGTCCATATCGAATCCTACAAGGTTTCCATCTTCATCTGTTGTATCGAATGGAGGGAATGTAGGTTCTGTTACTGCTAATAAAGTACCGTTTTCTTCATCTCCACAAGCTGTTGTCATTATTGATAGTGAAAATACCATTGCTAATGATAATGCCAATACTAATACTTTTTTCATTTTGGTTCTCCTTTGTGCTAAAATTTATTTCCTTTTTTTATTAACTTTGTGTAAAAAATATTAACTTGTCTATCTGACAATGAATAATATACACCCTTATGAATAATTATGCAAGCATTTTTTTAAAATTTTTTTATTTTTTTCAAAAAAATAGTGATTTCCTATACGAAATCACTATTTTTGCTCACTTTTTAGCTTATGCATAGTTTATGAATATTCATTGTATATCATAAATAAACTAGTGTTGTTTTAAAATTCTGTCTATTTTTCTATCAGAATCTCTCTTGGCAATAGTCTTTCTCTTATCGTAATTGTGCTTTCCGCGGGCTACAGCCAACTCCATTTTCGCTCTGCCCCTATCATCTAGGTACACGCTCAATGGTACCAAGGTAAACCCATCTTGGGCGCAAAGACCGATGAGTTTTCTAATCTCCCTTTTGTGGAGCAACAGTTTCTTTGGTCTTAAAGGATCATGGTTAAAACGGTTTCCCTGTTCATAGGGGCTGATGTGCATACCATAAACAAAGACCTCCTCATTTTCCACCTTGGCAAAGCTTTCCTTAAGATTCACTCTACCCTGTCTGATGGATTTGATCTCTGTTCCTTTAAGAGCTAGACCTGCCTCATAGGTATCTTCTATAAAATAATCATGTCTCGCTTTTTTATTGTTAGCTATAATTTTTCTTCCCAAAGTTTCACCTAATAAGTTGCCATTTTGTTGAAAGGAAATACTCTCAAGATAACTCGTCCAATGATATTGTCATATGGAACGTAGCCCACATCTTCAAAGCGGCTATCCTCACTTACAATTCTATTATCTCCCATTAGAAAGACACAATTTTCAGGGACCTTGTATGTTTGGTTGTCTGCGAATTCTCCGTAGCTTTGTCCTTGATCGCCAAGATAAGCTTCTTCCAATTTCTCGCCGTTAACGTATACGTATCCTTCTTTTAAAGCCACTGTGTCTCCCGGAACCCCAATAACTCTCTTTATAATATTAATATTAGTGCTATTCGTTTCAACGTCGCTTAGATGTGACTTAGCTATAACCACATCTCCCCTCTCAGGCACGCCACCGAAAAGTCCATAGCTCTGTCTTGATATGAACAGATAATCTCCATCCTCAAAAGTGGGTTCCATTGATGGTCCATTAACTGAAGTCGGCTTTATAAAAGCCAATACGAGCAGGGCTAAAACTACAGCTATAGCTATATCTACTGCCCAGGATTTTATTTCCTTCTTAGTCTTTGGACTCATATTTTCGATTTTCTCTTTAATACCCATTAATACACCTTTATTTCTTTGAAAGGATAAACCTTCACTAATATTTGACCTACAATATCGTCAACATCTATACATCCCATTGCTGCATTTCTGCTGTCTATGCTCAAAGGACGATTGTCGCCCATAACAAATACCTTGCCTGCTGGAACTTGATACAAGCTTGGACCATCTAGTCCTGCATCAGTTTCCCCTTCTTTTGCAAGATAAGGCTCATTAAGCTTGGATCCATTTATGTAAACGTATCCATCCTTTATTTCTACGTGTTCCCCTGGTAATCCAATGACACGCTTCACGATGACTTCATTCTTACCATTTTCATCTACGCCTGTTTTAATTGCAACAACATCACCTCTGCTAGGGAATCCGCCCAACAATTTATATGTTTGTCTTGACGCAATTAGAATATCACCATCTCCAAAATTAGGAGTCATGGCTTGGTTAATGTTTTGAACCGGTCTGAAGAAGAACAATAAAGCTGCCACTATAATTACTGCGATTATTATATCCCTTAGCCAAGCTTTGCCCTTGCTCTTTTTCTTTTTCTTTGGCTCTTCTGGCTTAGGTGGCTCTGCTACAGCTTCTACTTTTGGTTCTTCTACTGGAGCTTCCACTGGCTTTTGTTCCATTGGTTCTGCTTTTACTTCTACATTGCGAGCGCTTTCTTTCTTATCTTCCAAATCCATTTGCTGACGCAAATATCTTTCCCAAGCGCTTTCTTCTGGAACTACATTTCCTGTAGTATCAACTTTTTTGAATAAAGGTTTTTCAACTACATCGAAAATATCGTCCGCGTCAATGGCTTTTATGAAAGTGTTGATTAATTCTAATTTTTCTTCACGATTTTTATCCATGATAAACCTTCCTGACCAAACAAATTTTTCACTTCATTTATAAAATACTCTGGAGGCAAAGCCTCTATACGTTTTTCCTCTAAATATTTCAATTCTTCAGGGCAAGAAAGAAATTCTAAGCTATAGCTGTGAAGCATTTGCCCCTTATTTCTTGCTTCCTTGTTTGCACTGGAACTTTTTCTGTTAGCATTTCCACGCTTATCTACACCGTATTTAGGATCGCCTATTATGGGATGTCCTGCCTTAGCAAGCTGAACTCTAATCTGATGTGTTCTTCCAGTCAACAAGACTATCCTAAGAAGTGTGGCATTCTTTCCGTGACATAGAGGGATTACTCTAGTCTCCATCTCCTTGCCTTCCTCTTGATCCAGAAAGACTTGGTTTCTGCCTTCGTCCTTAACAAAGCTGTCCTTAAGCAAGATTTCTTGTGCCACTATTCCGTCCACTATTGCAAAGTATTCCTTTTTCACGGCTTCCTTGTTTGAGATAATTCGGTTTAAGGCTTTTAAAGCCATACTGTTTTTACCGAATATAACCAGACCACTGGTGTTTCTATCTATTCTATTAGCCGAAGCTGGGCTAAAAGTTTTCTCAAGTCGAGGTATGTAGTCGCCCTTTGCAATCAAATAATCAGTGACTTGATTTACCAAAGTATTCTTCTTCTCCTGTCTGTCCCCGTGAACCAGCAGGCCAGCAGGTTTGTTTACGGCAATAATATTCTCATCCTCATAGACAATCTTGAACTGTTTCTTTGCTCCATGAAAAGCCTTTTCTTCCTTCACCAGCTTGTTAAGTTCATCCTCGCCTATATACAAATCCAGAATATCTCCCTCATGAAGAATATGGTTTTCCTTCACTCTTTTGGAATTGACCTTCAAATCCTTCCTGATTATTTTGTATATCTGACTAAGAGAGGCATTAGCGAGGTATTTTTTCAAGTATCTGTCAACTCTTTGCTCGCTGTCATTTCTCTCTATTCTCATACTTCTCATAAATATATTATGCACTAAAATGCTCAAAATATCAAGGGCGGGCCACTTGTATATTTGCCTCGTTTGTACTAAAATATATATAATATATGCTATAGGAGTTTTATTATGAAAAAAAGCAGATTCAAAGACTTTATCTATAATTCAAGCGACATCTTAGTTGTTATTGCAATCATTGCGGTAGCTTGTTTAATTATACTATGGCGCTTAGGAATAATTATGGATTATCCAAACACTTTATAAGGAGGAATTTATGGCTTTAGTTACTTCAGAAAAAATGTTCGAAAAAGCATTACATGCTGATTATGCAATTGGTGCTTTTAATGTTAATAACATGGAAATCATCCAAGGAATAGTTGATGCTGCAGAGGAAGAGAATGCACAAATCATCTTACAAGTATCAGCTGGCGCTAGAAAATATGCAAAACCTGCATATCTAAGAAAACTAGTAGAGGCTGCTATTGAAGACACTGGTATAGATGTATGTTTGCACTTAGACCATGGTGACAGCTTCGAACTATGTAAGGATTGTATAGATAACGGCTTCACTTCCGTTATGATAGATGGAAGCAAGCTACCATTTGAAGAGAATATCGCACTTACAAAGCAAGTTGTTGAATATGCTCACTCAAAGGGAGTAGTTGTTGAAGCAGAACTTGGCAAATTGGCTGGTATTGAAGATGCAGTTAACGTTGATGCACGTGATGCAAGCTTCACAGTACCTAGCGAAGCCAAAGAATTTGTAGAGAGAACTGGCGTAGACTCATTGGCAGTTGCCATTGGTACTAGCCACGGAGCATATAAATTCAAGGGAACTCCTTATCTAGACTTTGAAAGACTAAAAGAAATACACGCACTTATTCCAGATGTTCCACTTGTACTTCACGGAGCTTCAACAGTAATTCCTGAATTCGTACAAGAATGCAACAAATATGGTGGTAATATCCCTGGAGCACAAGGTGTTCCTGAGGAAATGCTTACAGAAGCAGCAAAATACGGCGTGTGCAAAATCAATATAGACACAGACTTAAGACTTGCTATGACAGCTAAGATCAGACAAGTTCTAAGCGAACATCCTGAAGAATTCGACCCTAGAAAATACTTGGGCCCTGGCAGAGATGCAATCAAGGATATGGTTAAGCACAAGATACACGATGTATTGAAGAGCTCAAACACTAAGTAAAATAAAAACTCCTAGGTTTTCCTAGGAGTTTTTTTGATGCTTATTAATTTCTCATAGCTTGGACAAAATCCGTCAAGTCCATATCTCCAGTAACCCTAATTCTAGGGATTTGGAAATCATCGGTTTCCATATTGCACTTCTTCTGATCAATGTAGGAGAATTTGAATCCCATCTTGTATCCGCTATCCTTAAGGGCTTTTATATAGTCAGCATTGTAATCGCCGAAAGGATAGGCCAAAGCTGTTGCACCCTTTGTCTTCTCGCTGTCTGATTTAAGTTCAAGATAATACTTTGAAAGGGCAACTCCCCTTTTAATTGGAGAGAACTCCTCTGTCCAACCGCGCTTTTCGTGAAGATCGTAGCTGTGGCTTTCAAAGTCCACATTTTCCATCTTGGAAATTACATCCTGACCTAAACGGCCTCGCTTATAAGTAAGAGGCGCTGTGGTTTTACCAACTTTTGAGCCTATCAAAAACATGGTAGCTTTAAAATCGTACTTGTCTAAAATAGGCTTTACCAAATAATAGAACTCGTAATCGCCGTCATCAAAAGTTAGCAAGACCTTCTTGCTAGTGTCTCCACCACTGTGCTTTAATTTGTAAAATTCCTCCAGAGATAAGCATTCATAACAATTGTCCTTAAGCCATTTCATTTCTGCCTCAAAGGTGCTTTTGTCTGAAACCCACTTGTTGTTCTCGTAGTATTTTTCTTTCACATCGTCCTTTACAATACGGTGAAAGCAAAGCACAGGTATGCCATCTGTTCTATTGTCCTTGATCAGAATAATTCCGCTGGCAAGTATTAAAGCCAGCAGAATCAGCAATATTTTTCTCATATTTGTAAACTATAAGTATTTCTTTAATTGATCAACCCTATCAGTTTCTTCCCACTTAACGCCTAGGTCAGTTCTTCCCATATGGCCATAAGCGGCAAGTTGTCTGTAGATTGGCTTTCTTAAACCTAACTCCTTAATAATTGAAGCTGGCTTGAAGTCGAAGTTTTCTGCAACGATTTCTGATAATTTTTCATCGCTTAGTTTTCCTGTTCCAAAGCTATCAACAAGGATGGAAACAGGTTCTGCAATACCGATTGCATATGCTAATTCAATTTCAACCTTATCTGCAAGGCCTGCTGCAACTAAATTCTTTGCAGCGTATCTTGCTGCATATGCTGCTGAACGGTCAACCTTTGTTGGGTCCTTTCCTGAGAAAGCACCGCCGCCATGTCTAGCATATCCGCCGTAAGTATCAACAATAATCTTTCTTCCTGTTAAACCGCTATCTCCATGAGGTCCTCCAATTACGAATCTTCCTGTTGGATTTACGTAAATCTTAGTTGCCTCATCCAATAATTCTGCTGGGATAATTGGCTTAATAACGTATTCGATTAAATCCTTCTTGATTTGCTCTTGAGTAGCATCCTCATCGTGTTGAGTTGAAATTAAGACTGTATCGATTCTCTTTACTTGATCTCCATCGTACTCAACTGTTACTTGAGTCTTTCCGTCTGGTCTTAAATAAGTCAATGTGCCGTCTTTTCTTACCTTTGTAAGTTGCTTTGCAAGCTTGTGTGCGTAAGAAATTGGTGCTGGCATTAATTCTTCTGTTTCGTTGCAAGCATAGCCAAACATAATTCCTTGGTCTCCTGCTCCGCCAACTTCGTCATTAGTACCCATAGCAATATCGCTTGATTGCTCATCTATTGCTGATAAAATAGCACAAGTATTGCCGTCAAAGCCGTATTCGCCCTTGTCATAGCCGATTTCTTTTATAACGTTTCTCGCAATTCCAGGGATATCTACGTAAGCAGATGTAGTAATTTCTCCCATTACCATTGCGTAGCCTGTAGTTGTAGTTGTTTCACAAGCAACTCTGCCATTTGGATCTTGCTCCAAAATAGCATCTAAAATAGCATCTGATATTTGGTCACAGATTTTATCAGGATGGCCTTCTGTAACAGATTCTGATGTAAATAATTTTTTCATACTTTTAAAAACCTCCCTTACCATTAATCCTTATAACAAAAACCTCTTCATAAAAGAAGAGGTTAGCTGCAAATTCATACCTCATCTTTCAGATTTCTCTGTAGGATTTAGCACCTTAGATAAACTAGGTTGCTGGACTTCATAGGGCCTATTCCCTCCGTCTCTCGAAATAAGGATTTTATTAAGTTATTTACCATATTTATTATACTTATTTAGCCTATAATGTCAATAGTATATGCTATAATATAGCTATGAATAAATTAGAAATTATTAAAGGCGACAATTTAACAGCTTTAGACCTTTATGATAAGGAGTTTCTAAGGGCCTATGTCACAGATACAAGGCTTATGGGAGTGTGTGGCTTTTGCATAGAATACATGCTGACAAAACCCGAAAACTCAAAGTTTGTAGGCGAGGATTCCTATAGGTACAAGGCGCTTTTTTACTATGATTACGAGGGCGATGCCCTGGACTGTATGAACGACTCCCTGCTAATAGGCAATGAGGAAATCGACAAACTGGAGCACCAGCTTTTCAGTGGTCTTGGTGGTAGGCAAATGGAGCTGGACGAAGCTACAGCTTTGGGGGCTATAAAGGAATGCATTGAAAAATCATTGGATGCAGGTATTAGAACATATATCCCTAGCTTTAACTATTATCTAAAAGCGGATACTTCTTCCTATTCAAAAGCAAAGCTAAACTCACTTTCATGCGTGGAAATTGAAGACTCCACTACCCTGCAAAACTATTTTCTTATGAGATTGTTCGGCAACGATTTGGAGGGAATGGAGCTTTTGGCAGATACATCAAGTTTGAACTGTGAAGAAGCTCTTAAATCCATATTCCATGAGAAAGCTAATTCCCACAGCAGTAAGTTTCTCCACTTAGGAGGAACTCTTTACAAAAACCTTATCAATGATCAGGGATATTCAGAATCCATTTTTCAAAAAGATGGTATATACTATTTCTATTTGACAAAGCTTGCCGTTGAAAATGGTAAAGTTAAATCCTTCGCAATTTGTGATAGTAAAGAGTTGGCTTTTGAAGAATACTCTGCCCTGCTTAATAAACCGGAGTTCATTACCCTTTATGAATACCAGGGCGATGACTTGATCGGTGATTTTGAAAAAGCAAATTTGAGAAACTCATATTCCATTGAGAAAAATAACGGAAGGAATTATTTAGTTTTTCACGAAAACAATTCCCATGTATCCCAAAACCCATATTTTCTTTCAGAGGATTTTGATGGTTCATACTTTTTGAGCAAGGCTAATCAAATCTTGGTGGTTTCCCAAAAGCTAAGCTATCAATTAAAGATGGAGTACAGCATTAGCACTAGTCCTCTTTACAAGAAACTAAAGCTAATTGATAAATATCAGTTCTCAGAGCCAATATTACAGCACTTTGAGGATAGTCAAATAAATAATTTTTTAGACTTTATAGATTTTATTATGTAAACCTTGTTCGACAAAATTCTTCACAAAGGCTTAAAGCTTTAAAATTACAAAAAAAATGCAGTTTTCCACAGAGAACACGCAGATTGTATACAATTTTGTCAACATGTTTATGTGGAAAACTAAAGTGCTATAAATGGCTAATTTTCAATATATTCCCATTTGTCAATAGCATTTTCGAAAAACTTATCCACAAGTTTTTTACGGTCATTATGATTATTTTTGTTCGAGCTATAAAAACAAGCAAAAAAGGGCTAATTTTAGCCCTTTTCTTAAATTTCTATGCCTCTATTCTCCGCGAATTTCTCAATTTTCGACATTCTTTTATGTACTGCTGAGCGCTGAATTGGTGGTTCCAGCATCTGGCCCAGCTGAGTCAAATTGGCATCTGGATTTTCCAATCTCAGCCTAGCTATTTCTCTTAAAATTAATGGCATAGCATCTATACCACAATCCTTATCAATAGCCTTTATTATATCTATTTGTCTGTCCGAAACGGCTGCAGACTTATCAATGTTTGCATTATCGCAGTTAACGATTTTAGTCGCACGGGTTTTCATTTCCTTTTGAATTTTTATATTCTCAATCTCAAGGACCTGCCTGTGAGCGCCCATGATGGCAAGAGTATCGCTAACATTGGCAAAGGATTTCATATATACTACATACTTTCCTTTTCTCTCCGCTATATTAGCATTAAGATCTGTAAAGGTTCTAATCAGCTTTCTTAAATCTTCAGCTATGACTTTAGTATTGCAAACAAACTCAATATTATAGCTTGACTCCGGATCATTCACGCTACCTACTCCCAGGAATATTCCCCTTAGAAAAGCCTTCTTGCAGCATTTCTTTTTGACTATTGCGCTGGAAATACCATCACTGAAAGTATTATATCCCTCTTTGACCATTAGGATGCCTGTTTCACGCATGATCAGTTCACTCTTGTTATCAGGTCCTATTACAATATAGTAGTTGTATCCCTTGTCAAAATAGTTGTTTTCTTGAACCTGTAGTTGAGTCTCTATATCGAAATAATCCTGTATCAGCTTTTTGAAATGTCGTGCTACTGCAGGATTCTTTGTTTCTGCAAGCAATTCAAATTTACCACCGCCCATGGGCTTAATACTGCTTGCCACACGGAAAAATCCAGCTATTTCAGCTAACTGGCAACACTTTCTTTCCACTTCGATGTGGGATAATTCATTTTTAGTTTCACTTGCAAAAGACATATTTTTCTCTCCTCATTACTGATTATATCACAAAATTATCTTTTAGGAAACACCGATACGCGTGTGTATATAAAACTTTTGATTATTTTCGTTTTTTTGGTATAATGTATATGCACTCAGGGGATGTAAAGGTTTCGACAGGGGTGTAGAAGTAAGATAAGCGAGTCGTAGTCTCCCAGTCTACGTTAAAAGGGGAAACTTAAATATAAACGCTAAATCAAATAGCAGATCATTCGCATTAGCTGCCTAATTTGCAGCCCGCGCGCTAGCCTAGGTTTACCTGTAGGCTTAGATACTGGCGACGACTTATACAGGAAAACTTTATCAAAGCTCTCCGATTGATAAGGGAACAAAGGAGATACTAATGGACATGGCCTGTTAATGGGCAGTGGCCAAAGGGAATGTCTAATCATTAACTGCACTCGGAGAAAGTCTTATGGAAATGCTTTTGGACGCGAGTTCGACTCTCGCCATCTCCACCATAACCATTTGCCTTTTTTAAGGGCTATAATTTCATCAAAAACGGAGGGCTGTTATGGCTCAAGCAGAACAATAAAAATTGTGCCATACAAAGCACGAAATTGGAAAATTTACTATGAAACTATTAGAAGAAAGAATACTAAAAGACGGCGTAATCAAGCCAGGGCAAATCGTCAAAATAGACAATTTCCTAAATCACCAAGTGGATCCAGCGCTATGTAAAGAAATCGCGCTAGAAATGGTACGACTATTCCAAGACAAGGAGATTAATAAAGTTCTAACCATTGAAGCTTCCGGTATTAGCATGGCTACTTTGGTGGCCTTGGAGCTTGGATGCCCCATGGTGTTTGCCAAGAAAGCTATGAGCAATAACATTTCTGAGGATGTTTTCCATACCACAGTCTTCTCATATACAAAAGCAGAAGACAAGAATGTGATTGTATCCAAGGAATTTCTAGGGCCAGAAGACAAGGTTCTAATCGTTGATGATTTTCTTGCTATGGGCAACGCTTTAAAAGGGCTGATTGATCTTTGCAATCAGGCGGGTGCACAAGTTGTTGGTGCCGCTATTGCCGTTGAAAAAGCCTTTCAACCAGGCGGTAAAGAGCTTAGAGACAAAGGATATACTATCCACTCTTTAGCAAGAATCGCATCCATTGAGGATGATACTATAAGTTTTGTAGAGTAATTTAAAAGGGCTGAATCCTTAGATTCGGCCCTTATTTTAATTTGGTTTATTATAAAAGTTTCCTTGAACTTCTTTAACTTTTGTAACGTTGACAAAAGCCCTCTCGTCCACTTGCGTTATAGCTTTTACCACAGTGTTAACTTGGTCTCTACCAACTACAGAATATACCATATTCTGCTCCTTGCCGTCATAAAAGCCTGTTCCCTTAAACATAGTGGCACTATGATTAGTAATATTCTTTATCTTAGCATAGACTGACTCTGGCATATCTGTAATAATCCAAAGCGCTGCTTTTTGATACTTTTTAAAGAAAGTGTTGATGATTTGTGTAGCTGTAAATTGATAAATAATTGAGTATAAAGCTTTATCAATACCGAACAGCAAACCTGCGCAAAGAAGCACAACCACGTTTCCGGCGAAAATGTAATTCCACGCATCCTTGCCATACTTTTCTGATACGTAAATGGAAATAAAGCTTGTTCCACCTGTGCTTCCATCCACAAGAAGACAAATGGTATTTCCTATGCCGTTGGCAATACCGCCAAATATTGCAATTAGTAGAATATCATCTGTAATATCAATGTTTGGCAAAGCATCTGTCAGTATACTTGTTAAAATTGCCGAATAGAAGGAATAGATCAAAAATCGTTTTCCCAAATAGTTTCTAGCCAATATGGCAGGAATCACATTCAATGGAATGTATACCAAGGAAAAAGGTATGGAAATCCCCAGAAAACTGAAGCATACCCTTTGAGCCAAAACGGTCACGCCTGTAAAGCCACTTGGATATAAACCACCAATATCTACAAAGCAATTTACTCCCAGTGCCAAAAACAAGCTTCCCACACTGATAGCAAATATTGATATAATTTCTCTTTTTACGACACTTGCTGTGCCACCTTCTAGCCTATTCATCAAAGTCTTCTCCGCTCTCTTCCCTCTCCTTGATTTTCTCATTGTATAATGCAGCCATGTACACTATTGATTCCATCATTTGGTGGAGAGATATAACATAATATTTATAAGTCTTAATATATGAAACGTATTCCATTTCTTCGCCAGCTTGCAAAGTCTCAGCCTTATCAAACTGCTCTCTCAGCTTTTCCCTGTACTCCTTAATCTTTTCGTAACAGTTCCAGCAAACGCTTGTACAAAATTCATCGCTTAGATAATTAACATCCTTGTCATCATCTATTAGGTAAAAGCTAAATCTTTCCCTGTCTTCGTCGATTACTGCAATATTACTAATATGCTCTTGGTACAATTGCTTTGCATAAGCTAAATCTTCGTCCGTTCTGTCCAAAGCAGTATCTCTATCCAATAGCTCAATTTCTGTGCCTGGAACCTTGCGCCCATATTCTTCAAAAACCCTGTTAGGATTATATTTTTGTGCCTCAATTTTGGCAGCCTCTTCAGCCTGCGCCTTTTTGATAGTATTGTTGAAAAGTATAAACAGGATATATAGGCCTACGCCACAAATAATTACAATGGTACCAGCTGTTCCCATGTCATACTTTTTTAAAGCCACGCCCACCAAAATTATGGCTACAGATATAATTAATTGAAATTTTGATACTCCCATTACTTTCTTGACCTCTTCTTCACCATTGCTCTAATTAATATAACTAATAATAGTAATACCACAGCGCAAGCGCCGACCAGAATCCACAGCACCTCATCGGATACGCTTTCAGTAAGACTTGGCTCTTCATACCTGATTACTTCCTTGTATTCAGGCTCGTCCAATTCGCTCAGCTTACCAAACAATACATATCTGCCGTTATCTATCTCGTAGGTGCAAGTGCTAAGGCAGACGATTCTATCATTAACTCCTACACTTACATCGCTTTTGAAACTACTGTTATCAACGATTTCCTTTATAAAAGCTTCTTTAACTTCATTATTTGTGTATCTGGACAAGTCATAGTATTCACTATGTCCCTCGATTATGTTTCCTGCAAAAAGTTCCAGCTTATACGCCTTGGACTTTGTCCTTAGAACCATATAGTTATGCTTATCATAATAATCCTGCTTTAAATAGTTTCCAAGACTGGCAAACATGCTTCCATCTCGCATTCTATGCCCATAGATTATAGTAAGGAAATCTTGAAAATCCCCATTGTTATCCTTGTCAATAAACAGGGCCCCGCAGGCTGCGCTATCCTTACTAAAATTATGATTCAAATAGTAATCATTATCTTCCCCTTTAACTACGGGGTAATTGATAATTGTTTTAGGAGAATAGATCCATGCTTTAACACCATCATTGGTCTTTTCCAAAGCTTTAAAGTCTACATCTTCCCCCTCATCTATTTTGGATATCTTGACGATTTCTGTATAAGCTTTTCTATCATCTAAATATCCCTTGCCTATATCAAGCAATTTATAAGCGCAAAAAGCTATCACCCCTATGAGTAATATCATTATCACTATTAAAAAGCCTTTGTTCTTGTTATTCTTCTCCATTTTTCCCTCCCTCAAGACTCCAATATATTATACTCCACTTGCAAAAATATGTCCAAGCTTTATAATATATATATGCAGTATATTAATAAGGAGTTATTATGAAAGACTACAAAAAATTACAAAACGGAAGTGACATTCGTGGAATCGTTCTTCCCACTGAAGATGAACAAGTTAATTTAGATAAAAACATTGCTAAGGATTTGGCAAAAGCTTTTGTTCTATGGTTATCGCAAAAGACAGAAAAAGACATCCCTGATCTTCACATCGCCATAGGCCATGATTCAAGAATCACAGCAGACATGCTAACAGAAGCTTCTGTAGATGCTATGACAGAAATAGGAGTTAAGGTAAGTTATACTGGCCTATCCTCCACTCCTGCCATGTTTATGTCCTGCATCTTCCCAGAATTTTCATGCGATGGAAGTATTATGATCACAGCAAGCCACCTTCCATTTAATAGAAATGGATTTAAATATTTCACAAAAGAGGGTGGTTTGAATAAACAAGATATTTCTGAGATTATAGCTTTAGCAGAAAAAGAATCCTTCGATGAAATACCCCTTTTCAAGGGTAACCCTGAAGATAATTGGCACAACAACGATTTGATGTATGCCTATGCTAGCCACCTTAGAAATCTCATTATGACACAAGTTATGGCTGATGACTACATTCACCCTCTTAGGGGACTGAAGATTATGGTTGATGCGGGCAATGGCGCTGGCGGCTTCTATGCTGAAAAGGTGCTAAAGCCTCTTGGTGCTGATATTAGCTCAAGCCAATATCTTGAACCAGATGGTAATTTCCCTAACCACGTTCCTAACCCTGAAGATAAACTTGCTATGAAAATGGCTTCAGATCAGTTAATAAAATGTGGTGCTGACTTTGGTCTTGTCTTTGATACAGACGTTGACAGAGTTGCAGCCATAGATAAAAGTGGTAAAACAATTGCACGAAATGGCATAGTGGCAATTGCGGCCGCATTGATAGCAGTTGAACATCCGGGAACAACTGTAGTAACAGATAGTATAACTTCTGATGAGCTTAAGGATTATTTGGAAAATTGCTTAGGTCTAAAGCATCTAAGATTCAAAAGAGGTTACAGAAATGTAATCAACAAGTCCATAGAGCTTAACGAAAATGGTACAGATTCTCAACTGGCCATTGAAACATCGGGCCACGGAGCATACAAGGAAAATTACTTCCTAGATGATGGAGCTTATCTTGCCACAAAGATAGTTATAAAAGCAGCTCAACTTGCAAAACAAGGTCAAGGCATTGACTGCTTAATAGCTCCTCTTAAAGAACCTGCCGATGCAATGGAAAAGCGCTACCCTATTAGCTGTCAAGACTTCTCAGCTTTAGGTGATAAGGTGCTCCTTGAAATTAAGGATTGGGCCCAAGGCATTGATGGTGCAGAACTGTGTGAGCCAAACTATGAAGGCGTTAGAATCAACTTTAACAGAGATAGTTTAAAAGGATGGTGCTTGCTAAGAAAGTCCCTTCACGATCCAATTTTGGCTTTAAACGTGGAATGTAGTGTGGGCTCTTGCCAAGACATTTTAGCCCTTATAGACGGCTTTTTACAAAGATATGGGGATATTCAAGTATAATTTTTGTAATTTTTACAAAAATGAAAAAATTTTTTGTAATTTCTATAAAAAATCGTTGACAGGCCTTGATTTTACTAGTATAATCTAAACATCTATTAATGATGACAAAATTTATACGCAAAAGGAGAAACGATAATGGATATTATGGACAGAGAAAAACTGGGCACTCGACTAGGTTTCATATTACTTAGTGCAGGTTGTGCTATCGGCTGCGGTAACGTTTGGAAATTCCCATGGATGACAGGCGAATACGGCGGAGGTGCCTTTGTTCTTGTTTATATTATTTTCTTAATAATTTTAGGTCTTCCAGTAATGACTATGGAATTCTCAGTAGGTAGAGCTGCTCAAGTCAGCCCACTACATATGCATAAGAAACTGGAACCTGCAGGTTCAAAATGGCATATTCACGGAAAGTTTGCTTTAATAGGTAATGTTGTATTAATGATGTTCTATACAACTATTTCAGGATGGTTTGTATACTACTTCTACATCTTCCTAACAGGCAACGGCCAACGTGCTGGCTTTGTGGATATGATTTCTAACCCTGCAATAAATGTAACTTGTACATCCATTGTAATTGTTGTTGGCTTCTTGTTAATTTCATCAAGCTTACAAAAGGGTGTTGAAGATGCAACAGAAGTAATAATGGTTGCTTTATTCATCCTAATGATAGGTGTAGCAATTTATAGTTTAACTTTGGATGGAGCTATGGAAGGATTGAAATTCTACTTGGTTCCTGATTTCTCAAAGATCACTATTCCAGTTGTTGTAGGTGCTATGAACCAAGCATTCTTCACTCTTAGTGTTGGTATGGGTTCAATGGCAATATTCGGAAGTTATATAGACAAAACTCATGCTTTGGTTTCAGAATCAAAGAATGTAATCATTTTGGATACAGTTGTTGCACTTCTTGCAGGAACAATTATCTTCCCTTCATGTTTCGCAAACGGCTATACTGCTGAAAACTTCGGTGGTGCTGCTGAGGAACAAGTTGGAGCAGGCCCTGGCTTACTATTTGAAACAATGGCTAGCGTATTTAATAACATGGGCGCTGCAGGCAGATGGGTTGGAGCAGCATTCTTCCTATTCATGATTTTCGCTGCAATGTCAACTGTAATCGCTGTATTTGAAAATATTCAAGCTATGGTTAGCGAAGCAACTGATTGGAGCCGTCAAAAGACTGCTTTAATATGCTGTGTTGGCATGCTAGTACTTGCATTACCTTGCGAATTGGGATTCAACCTACTATCAGGATTCCAACCTTTAGGCGAAGGAAGTGCTGTATTAGACTTAGAAGACTTCATCGTATCAAGTTGCTTACTACCTCTTGGTTCCCTAGCATTTGTACTATTCTGTACATCAAAGAAGGGTTGGGGATTCAAGAACTTTATGGAAGAAGCAAATACTGGTGTTGGACTTAAGGTTAAGCCTTGGATGAGAGGATACATGACATATGTACTTCCACTAATCATCTTTATAGTATTCGCTTTAGGAATCTTAACAACATTCGGAATTGTTACTTTATAATAAAGAATCTATTTAAGGGCCTGCTATGCAGGCTCTTTTTTTGACAAGTTTTTGTGAATAGGGTATAATATCAATACATTTAGGAGGTTTATATATGAAAGAATATAAATTTTATCATGTGATTTTAATAATATTTGAAGCCTTACTTGTTGCTGTAGGTTTCGTGGATGCCCTGTATCAAACTGTAGATACCTTCGTTAGTGGATCCTTTGGAAACAGCTCAGCACCAAGTATCATATATATGTTCATGTTTGCTTTTATCATCATATATGCTCTTTACGGCTACAAACATAAAGCAAACAGTTTCAGACTAGCTATTACAACTTTCCTTATGGCAGATGTACTTGCTATAAAGGATTTGCTAATGGGATACACTAGCATTGAAAGCACAAACGCTTTGATCATATTGCTACTATGTGCTTCCCTAGTATTGATGCTAATATTCAGCATTACATTTAAGCATGAGCAAGAGCTTTCTATCACTATTGGCGTGATTGCAGCTCTTATCGAACTATTTGTCGGAATATATGCAATCGTCCTTGATACAGGCGATTTGAGCTTAATAATGAGCTCTCAACCACTATCCAAGTTCATTGCAGTAAGTGCCCTAACTCTTGCTTTAGTAATCAGAGTACAATACCGCAGTAACGAAAAGAAAATGGAAAAAGCTGGCACAAAGAAGAAGAAATAAACTAAAAAGGCTCTCACATGAGAGCCTAATTTTTTTATGCATATCCAATTGCTAAACCTATTAATAGCAATCCGCTTGTCAATATTAAATTCAAGCCTTGGAATTTCCAAGTCCATTTTGCCCAATTTGTATAAGGCACGTCGGCTATTCCGCAACCGATTAGTAGAACTGGATTTGTTGGATAGAAAACATTTGAGAATCCGTCTCCAAAAGCATATGCCATAATGCAAAGCTGTGCAGGAATTCCAAAGATTTGTGCTATTGGTATAATCAGCGGAATCAGCAAGAATGCCTTAGCAGATCCTGAACTTATGAAGAAGTTCATAACCAATACTACCAAGTAGATGAACAGAATTACTGCCGCCTTTGGCATTACTCCTGCAATATCTACAGCACCGTGCAAAATAGTATCCAGAATCTTAGCTTCTTCCAAAGTATATCTAATTGAAGAAGCCATTAATATCATAATAACTGCTGGTGCAATGGAAACCAAGCCATTCCAGAATGTAGTTCCAAGACCCTTGCCGCCTATTCCTGCTGTCAAGGATGCGCTTACACCTGCAACAAGGAACATAATAGCCACGATGATCATAGTGTAATCTTTCAAAGCTGAAATGAAAATGGAACTAATAATTAATATAATTCCTATTCCAAGTATTATTACAAATAGAAGCAAAGCTTTATCCATCTTAGGATCGTCAACGAAATTCTTGCCTTCTACTTCCAATATTGGCTTTTCTATTTTCTTTGCATGTGATCTAATGAACAACATTAGCAAAGCATAAATCAATACGAATGCAACAGCTCTGTACCACATTCCTGAGAACATTGGTAGGCCTGATAGTTCTTGAGCGACACCGACTGTAAATGGATTACATACACCTGCTGCGAAACCACAACCGATTGACAATAGTGACATTGCAAGTCCTGTTATGGAATCCCAACCAAGTCCTATAGCCAGTGAAACTACAATAGGAATAAGTGGAACAACTTCTTCAAAGGATCCAACAAAAGAACCCATTAACATGAAGAATAGTACTATAACTCCCATCAGCTTGTAGCGTCTATCCCCATAGCGGTGAACAATTTTATCAAGCATGTATTTCATTACACCGCATTTGTCTAAACTGTTAAATACACCACCGATGATTAGGATAAAAATGATAACTGCGATGATTGTTGCACTTCCATCTGCAGTTAGCACTAGGAATGGTGAAAGAATCCATTTCCAGAAAGGAATTCCTCCAGCTACAGCAGTAAAACCACCTGCTGTGTCAATAATAGTATCTCCGTTTTCATTAATTATTCTGGCATATTCACCACCTGGAACAAGGAATGTTAAAACATATGTTACTACCATTAAAACAAAAATTACTACAATGGCGCCAATAAAGGATTTGGCACTAATGTTTAATCCTTTTTTCTCTTTCTCGTTACTCATTTTGGCTCCCTCCTATGCATTTTTCATTACATATTTGTAAAAGTCTACTGCTGGCCCTAAAGTATCAAGATCAACACTTTCATTAAGACCATGAATACCCTCTAACTGTTCCTCGCTAATAACAAATGGAACAAAACGATAACACTTATCGCAAACTCTGCCAAAGAATCTGGCATCGCTTGCCCCTGTCATAATATATGGTGAAGTATAAACACCATCAAAATTCTCTCTTACCCCTTCTTCAAGAAGCTTAAACTCATCAGCATTATAATCGCTAAGCTCAGATTCAAATCCTGGATCTAGAACTTCCACTTCCAAATCATACTTCTTAGCCACCTCTATGATTTCATTAATGCTTTCCTCTCGGCCTTGATGATGAGAATATCTCATATTACCTATAACCCATGCTTCCTCAGGTATTACATTGGTTCCGCCTGAACCCTGTGCCATTGTAAATGCGATGGTTGTTTTTACCAAAGCGTTTGCTGTCGGTGAAATGTTTGGTAAAATTCTCTTCAAGGTATTTCTCAAATTCTTCGCATTTCCCAATAATGCTTTTGTAATACCATTCATTGTAGGTGCCATTCTGGAAAACATTTCTGTAACCGCATCGGACACATAGGCATCGAATATTTTTCCGTTATCACATTCGGCCATAAACTTTCCAAGTCTAACCAGTGGAGTGTCCTTGTCTGGAGTAGATGCATGTCCTCCATTGGAATGTGCGATGAACTTAAGATCTGCACAGCCCTTTTCTCCTACACCTATCATGGCAAAAGTTCCATCAGCACCGCCAATAGGATCGTAAAGTATCATACCACCTTCATCCAATAGGAACTTAAATCTGATGCCTCTCTCCTGTAGGACTTTAGAAATACTATCACTTCCCAATCCAGTTGTTTCCTCATTACAAGCTGACTGGAAGTAAATGTCTCTCCTAGGTTTAAACCCTTCCATAATCAGTTCCTCGGCACCTTGTAACATGCCAAATAGGCCTCCTTTAGTGTCTATGGCTCCTCTGCCCCACACTTTTCCCTCAGCAATTGTACCCGAGAAAGGTGGATATTTCCAATTGCCACTGGCCTCAACTACATCGTGATGGTTCATGAATAATACTGGGGCATTTTTCTTTGCCGCCTCGATAGGATCACTACCCTCTTCACATGGCCATCTTAACAAAATGCTGCCATCAAATTCTTCGAATTCACAAGCTTTAAAAACATTTGGGAAAAGTTCTCTTAATAGCACGTGAAATTCTCTGAACTTGGTCTTGTCCTGCTCAGGATCCATTTCCGATATGGTTTCCTTTTGAAGCATTTTAGCAAGAATCTCGCCATATTCCATATTGCTTTTTTGACCCATTCTAACCTCCTCTGTTTTATTTCCGAAAACCTTTCGTATATTATAACATAAAAAAGGAGAAAAGAAAAAACCCACTACTAAAGTAGTGGGTCTATTTAAACATAATAATCGTTTGATCTCACATTATGCTTCTGCTGCTTCCTTTGGAGCTGCAGGTTTTCTCTTTGCTCTCATATTGTTGATAGCACCTACTGGACATTCCTTAGCACATAATCCGCAGTTCTTGCAAAGTTCAGGGTCGATAAATGCAACATTGTTTTCAACCTTGATTGCTTCAAACTTACAAACCTTTACGCACTTTCCACATCCAATACATCCATTCTTACAAGCCTTCATTGTATCCTTAGCCTTTTCAGTTGACTTGCATTGTACAATGACCTTGTTCTTTTCTGGTGCAATAGTGATGACATCATTTGGACATACCTTTTCGCACTTTCCACATGATACACACTTTTCTCTGTCTACTACGGCAACACCGTTGCAAACATGAATTGCATCAAAGTCGCAGACTGCTTCGCAATCTCCGAAGCCAAGACAACCATGGCTACAAGCGCTTACGCCACCATAGAATTGCTTTGCACCTTCACAAGTTGTAATACCTTGTAATTCAAGGATTGAACCTCTAGCATCACAATTTCCGTTACAGTGAACTACTGCTACCTTCTTTTCAGCTGAACCAGCTTCAACGCCTAAAACTTCTGCAAGTTTTGCTGCTACTGCAGCGCCACCAACAGGGCACATTGAAGTTGAAAGTGAATGATCAGCTGCCATAGCTTCTGCATAGTCATTACATCCTGCAAAACCACAAGCACCGCAATTTGCTCCTGGTAATTCTTCAACTAACTTTGTTACTGTTTCATCAACTGGTACAAAGAATACCTTTGATGCGATAGTTAGGATGACAGATAGAATTAAGCCTATAACAACAACTAAAACTACTGGTGTAAATATTGCTCCCATAATTTCTACCTCCTATCCTATAAAGTAACTAATCCGCTGAATCCCATGAATGCTAGGGAAAGGATTGATGCACTAACTAATACGATTGGAACACCTTGGAAAGCCTTTGGAATTGCAGTGTTGCCTTCTAACTTTGATCTCATTCCTGAGAAGATGATCATTGCTAGTAAGAATCCAAGACCTGTACCTAAAGCGTTAACCAATGATTCTGCATATGTATAACCATAATCAATATTGTTGATAGTTACACCTAGTACAGCACAGTTTGTAGTGATTAGAGGAAGGTATACACCTAAAGCCTTGTGCAAGGAAGGGATAAACTTCTTCAATAACATTTCAACTAATTGTACTAGTGATGCGATTACTAGAATGAATACTACTGTTTGTAGATATCCGATTCCAAAACTGTTCAATAAATTTTGAACTGGCCAAGTTACTGCTGTTGCAAGTACCATTACGAATGTTACAGCAACACCCATACCTACGGCTGAATCTAATTTCTTAGATACACCTAGGAATGGACAAATACCAAGGAACTGAGCCAAAATGCAGTTATTTACAAGTATAACTGATAATAAAATCATTAAAAACTTAACCATTATGCATTAGCTCCTTCCCCGTCAAGTTCCTTGACGCATTTTTCTTGTTGGCAAATAGCTGCCATTGCACAACCTGCACATCCAAATTCCTTCTTCTTGATAGCCTTACCATTTGTGAAGTAATTGATTGCTGCGATCATGCAAGCGTATACGAAGAATCCACCTGGTGCAAGAGCGATGATCATGCAAGGGTTTTCAGTTAAGAAGTCACAGATTGGTAATCCGAAGAATGTACCTGCTCCGATGATTTCTCTGATTAGACCCATAACACCTAATGCTAAAGTGAATCCGATACCCATACCCATACCATCTAATGCTGAGTCAAATACACTGTTCTTGCTTGCGAACATTTCTGCTCTACCAAGAATGATACAGTTTACTACGATTAGAGGAATGAATAAACCTAGTGATTCGTATAGTGATGGAACATATGCCTGTAAGATAAATTGAACAACTGTTACGAATCCGGCAATTACTACGATGTAGCAAGGGATTCTTACCTTATCAGGAATGATGTTTCTTAATAATGAAATTACGATGTTTGAGCAAATAAGTACTGCAGTTGCTGAAACACCCATACCAAGACCGTTAATAGCGGAACTTGTTGTTGCTAGTGTAGGACATGTACCTAGTAATAGAATCAATACTGGGTTTTCTTTAATGATGCCCTTTGTTAATATACCTAATTTATTGCCCATTATTGTTCACCTCCCATAGCTTCAAATTGAGCTAAAGCTTCGTGAACGCCATAGTGAACAGCGTTTGATGAAATAGTAGCACCAGTAATGTACCAAGCGCCATCATTTTGTTCACCGATTGTTGCTGTTTCTTCCTTAGCTTTTGTTGAGTTTAACTCTTTAACACCTACGTAATTAACTACGTGAGCTGGGTCATGAGCCTTAGTACCAAGACCTGCAGTATCAGCATGCTTTGTTACCTTAACTCCTGTAATAGCGCCATCCTTGTCGATACCGATCATTTCAGTTAAATCTCCGCCGAATGACTTTGTAACTACTGTAATAACAACGCCTGCGCCGTTATCAGCAGTGTAAACTTCTTCTACGTGGCATTTTCCATCGCTTGTTGCTGGAATAAGTTCGCCATCATATTGTGTGAATGCATCACCATCTGATAATAATTCAGTTCTAGCTTGGTCAGCTGTTGCTTTTTCATTTGCAGCGATTACAGGTGCTGTAAATGAGTTTGTTTCTGCTAAAGCAAAAGTGATAACTAGACAAATAGCTACAAGCACTACGATAGGTGCTATCCATTGATTCCAAGTACTATTGTTCTTCATTATTTAGCACCACCTTTCGCTTGTTTTTTGATTTCCATCTTTAAAGCAAAATTATCAATTAATGGTACTAAGATGTTCATAATTAAGATTGAGAATGAAACACCTTCTGGATATGCACCAAATAATCTGATTAACATAGTGATGACACCACAGCCAACACCCATAATAACCTTGCCTAAAGGTAACATTGGTGAAGTTACATAGTCAGTTGCCATGAAGATTGCACCTAACATAACACCACCTGCTAAAACATGGAATAAAGCCATGTCAAATACGCCGTAACCTGTTGCGATTTCAGGAACTCCTGCTGCAGCATAGTATACTAAAGCGAATAGGAATACTGTTCCGATGAAGCAAGCTGGAATGATTGGTGAAATAATCTTCTTCCAAACTAGGAATGCTCCGCCGATTAGTAATGCTAAAGCACTGACTTCGCCCATTGAACCGCCAACGAAACCTAAGAATAAGTCTAGGTTTGAAGGAAGTGATTCTCCACCTTCAGCTAATAAACCAAGAGGAGTTGCACCTGTAGTAACATCTGCTGCTTGGTCTTGTAAAGGTAGTGGCCATGTAGTCATTTGAGTTGCAAATGAAATAAATAGCACGATTCTAGCTGTAATTGCAGGGTTAACTAAGTTCTTGCCGATACCACCGTAAAGTTGTTTTACAACGATGATTGCAACGAAACATCCAATTACTGCGATCCATAGAGGAAGCTCTGATGGGCAGTTGAATGCAATTAGTACACCTGTAAGTACTGCTGATAAATCGCCAACAGTTTGTTCTTTCTTCATTAGCTTGTTCCAAGCCCATTCGAAGAAAACTGATGCGATAACGCATACTGCAGTTAATAGTATTGCGCTAAAGCCAAATACGTAAATACTTACACAGAATGAAGGTACTAAAGCAAGTAGTACCAACAACATTGTTTTTTGTGTATCTATGCTTGTAACAATATGTGGAGCTGAAGATACTAGTAAGTTCTTATATTCATTCTTATTTTCCATTACTTATTTCCAGCCTCCTTTACTACAGCTTTTCCCAACTTATTAATGAATCCAAGTGGTCTGTGTGCTGGGCAAATAAATGAGCAGCTTCCACATTCCATACATTGCATTACTCTTAATTTTTCTAGTTGTTCTGCATCTCTCTTATCATAAGCGTCAGCAAGTTGAACTGGCATTAGATTGAATGGGCATACTGCAACGCATCTGCCGCAATTAATGCAAGCTGTTTCTTCTGGAAGAATTGCTTTTGCGCTTGAGAAAGCTAAGATTGCATTGTTGTTCTTTACAATTGGCATATCATCAGCATACAATGCTTTACCCATCATAGGACCGCCCATAAGGATTTTCTTTGGTTCAGCCTTATAGCCGCCACAGAATTGGATAACATCATGAACTGATGTACCAATTGGTGCAATAACATTCTTTGGTGTTTCAACTGCATCGCCATCAACAGTCATTCTCTTTGAAACTAGTGGCATACCAGTCTTAAAGTACTTGCCTACGAAAGCGATAGTTGTAACGTTTGAAAGAATAATACCTAAATCAGCTGGTAAAACGCCTGCATCCATAGTCTTGCCAGTAATTTCGTATACTAATACTCTTTCAGCACCCTTTGGATATCTTGCTTGAAGCTTGAATGTTTCCATCTTATCTTGTAATCCTCTTTCCTTGATTACAGCATCAAGATGTTCGATTGCATCCATCTTATTGTCTTCAATACCAATGTATGCGTGATCTAATCCAATATACTTCATTAAGATTTCCATACCATCAATTAGATCATCTGCTTCTTCAAGCATTAATCTGTGGTCTGATGTGATAAATGGTTCACATTCTGCTGCGTTAACGATTAGAGTGTGAACGTCGTCTTTGTTCTTTGGATTGAACTTGATGTGTGTTGGGAATGCAGCACCACCTAGACCAACTAATCCTGATTCCTTAATTGCTTGAACGAATCCGTCAAAGTCGTTTACTTCTGGAGCCTTTACTCCTTCCCAAACTTCTTGCTTTCCATCTGTCTCAATAACAACTAGTGTTTCAGCTCCGCCATTTCCTGCTCTTTGAGTTTCAATAGCTTTTACAGTTCCTGATACACTGGAATGAATAGGTGCACTTACAAATGCTTCACTAGCACCAATTAGTTGACCAACTTTTACTGTGTCACCCTTTGCTACTTGTGGAGTACATGGAGCACCAATGTGTTGAGACATTGAAATTTTCACAACGGCAGGTACATCCATTACTTCTGTTGCACACTTTGCAGTGTTTTTGAAGTGAGGTGCATGCACGCTGTGCAAATGCTTCTTTTGACTCATGTGTGAGACCATCCTTTCTTTGTTTTAATCAAACGATTCTGATTTCAAAGCACGCAAAAAGCACGCATGAAATCATACATGGTTATTATACTATATAAGCTTTATTTTTTCAATAAAAAAGGGCACTTTTGTGCCCTCATATTTCAAAGATTTTTATTACTTTTCTGCTGCTAACTCGCCAAGAATTCTTTGTCTTTGCTTCTCCAAATTGAAGATAGTCTTTTCCATATCGATTGTTGTATATTCCCCATTCTTATATACAACTTTTCCGTCTACCATAGTCATTAGGATATTTGTAGGATCAGCAGCATAAATAATGTTATTTATTGCATTGTGTTCTGGTTGCATATTTGAAGCCTGTCCATCAAGAACCATTAAGTCAGCCTTGAATCCTTCCTTAAGCAATCCGCAGTCCTCTCTTCCTTGTGCAATGGCTCCTGCTCTTGTTGCGCTGTGAAGAACTTGTTCAGGTCTCATTGCCGCAGGATCTTGTGCAGTCATCTTTCCAGCAATTGTAAACAGCT
Organism: Clostridia bacterium; assembly: GCA_024403115.1. Taxonomy (GTDB): domain Bacteria; phylum Bacillota; class Clostridia; order Peptostreptococcales; family Anaerovoracaceae; genus JAKSSK01. The sequence continues at coordinate 38,815 of JAKSSL010000004.1, read as the reverse complement.
TCATTTCTTCAAAGAAGTTTAAGCTGTTGTTGCTGGCAACGCTGTCTGTGCCAATTGCAAGGTTAATACCCTTGTTGTAAATATCAACGCTTCTGCAGTTTCCACTTACAAGCTTCAAATTGCTTACTGGGTTAGAAGCAATTGTTACATTCTTTGCTTTTAGAATATCTAAATCCTCATCTGTGCACCATACGCAGTGAGCGGCAATAGCTCTAACATCAAAAGCTCCACACATATCTAAGAATTGAGTAGGTGTCATACCGTTGTTTCTTGCTTTGCATTCCTCTGTTTCAGGTCTAGTCTCTGAAACGTGTACGTGCATACCAAGGCCATTTTCCTTTGCAGCTTCAGCAATATAACGGCATACTGCCTCGTTATTTGTATATTCTGCATGAATGGATGTTTCAAAAATAATCTTATCATTTTTGAAAGTCTTATATTCTTGAATCAATCTGTTCATGTCTTTCAAGCTTGGTGCGTCTATTTCTGTAGCAGAAACGGCACGGCTAACATTGATCTTTGCCCCTGCTTCTATTGTGGCTCTAACCATGTCATCAGTAAAGTAATACATATCACTTGTACTTGCAATTCCGTATTTGAATGATTCAGCCATAGCCATCATTTGTCCCCAATAAACAGCATCACTGTCTAAATGATCCTCGAATGGGAATATTAGGTTGAATAACCAGTCTTGAAGATTTAGGTTTTCTCCATATCCACGCAACAATGTCATTGGTGAATGTCCGTGAGCGTTATAGAAAGCAGGCATTAGGATTTTGCCCTTTCCATCATAAACTTCTCCGAAATCTTCTTCTGGTTCTTTTGATGATATATAGGCGATTTTTTCGTCCTTTATACCAACAAACATGTCCTTTTGATATTGATAATTTTCATCAACAATTCCAATGTTCTTAAATAGCATTACGACCTCCTTATTCACATAACTCTTTTGATAAATATTTTACGAAATCCTGTACATTTGTAACCATAGCTTTTGCAGAAAGGCTACCTCTGTCCGATAATTTATTTACAACAAATTCGCTGGCATCAACCGCATAGAAATATACAGGTCGTACTGTGCCATCTTCCAAAACTCTAAATGATGGTGTCATATTTCCAGTAGCAATTGTGTGTAACATAGTTGCCATACCTATTACTGTTGTGGCTTTTCTTACGTGCTTACGCATTTCGTTAGCACCTTCATAGGCATTACCAAAAACTTCTGGAAGAGGTCCATCATCCCTTATTGATCCTGTCAATACAAAAGGAACATCTGCCTTAACACAGCTATAAATTATACCATTCTTAATCTTTTCGCCTTCAATAAAGTCTTTTATGCTGCCGTATTGACATACTTTATTGATTAAGTCCAAATGGTTGTAATGGCCTAGTTTGTGAGGCATTTGTGTTACTATATCGCTTCCCAAAGCTGTGCCCAGATATGCGCCTTCCAAGTCATGGGTTGCCAAAGCATTTCCAGCAAGTAAAGCTTGGCAATATCCATCTTCAACAAGCTTTCCAAAAGCTATTCTGGATTGGTAATCGAAACTGCATGCAGGTCCCATTACCCATACCACATATCCGCCATTATCTCTCTCATGTTTTAATAATTCAATAAGGCCTTCGTAGTCGTAAGTGAAGCCAGTTTCTCTGCTTCTGCCTTGACGGAAAGCGAATAAATCGCCCTCTTCCTGTTCTTCTTCATCCCAGGCATTAAAGTGGACATAAATGCCCTCTTCAGCATTCTCACTTCTTCCCACAACGACCTTGTCGCCCTTGTGCAGATTTCTAAACTCCAATGTATGAATCTTTTCACCATCCCAAACGGCTACTGTATCCATACGGCTTTCTTCTGCAAAAACCCACTCTCCATTTATCTTGAAATACTCGGGATAAATGCTCATAGCATGGTAATTGTCAGGTGCCGCCTTGTCTCTTGGTGCTTCAACTAAAACTACATCAGGAGCTTTTATAAACTTTTCCAAATTGAAATCAGGTTCAATATACTTTGGAATTTTAAATGACATATTTGCCTCCAAAATTTTACTTAATTACTTCAGCTCCGCCCATATACTTTCTTAGTACTTCAGGGATAACAACAGAGCCGTCTTCTTGTTGATAGTTTTCTAGTATTGCTGCAACTGTTCTACCTACTGCAAGGCCTGAACCATTTAAAGTATGAACATATTCAGCTTTTCCTGTCTCTTCGTTTCTATACTTGATATTTCCTCTACGAGCTTGGTAATCAAGGAAGTTTGAGCATGATGAAATTTCAACATATCTGCCGTAGCTTGGCATCCAAACTTCAATGTCATAAGTCTTTGCTGATGAGAAACCAAGGTCTCCTGTGCAAAGTCTAACTACTCTGTAAGGAATCTTTAGTAATCTTAGTACTTCTTCAGCATCATCAGTTAATTTTTCTAATTCGTCCCATGAAGTTTCAGGCTTTACAAACTTAACCAATTCAACCTTGTTAAATTGGTGTTGTCTAATAAGACCACGTGTGTCTCTTCCTGCGGAACCTGCTTCTGCTCTAAAGCAAGGAGTATATGCTGTGTAGTAAATTGGAAGCTCTGCTTCTGGCATAATTTCCTTATCTCTTAGGTTAGTTACTGGAACTTCTGCTGTTGGAATCAAGAAGAAATCCTTTTGTGGAACATAGAACATGTCCTCTTCAAATTTTGGCAATTGGCCTGTTCCAATCATAGCATCTCTGTTTACCATGAAAGGTGGTAGGATTTCTAAGTAGTCTTGATCGATAGTGTGTAAGTCAAGCATGAAGCTGATTACAGCTCTTTCCAATCTAGCGCCTAAACCCTTATAAACTGTGAATCTAGCACCTGCAATCTTTGCAGCTCTTTCAAAGTCTAAAATGTCAAGGTCAGTACCGATATCCCAGTGAGCCTTTGGTTCAAAGTCGAACTCTGTAGGTTCCATAAACTTTCTTAGTTCATCGTTTTCTGTATCATCATTTCCGATTTGAACATCATCAGCAGGAATGTTTGGAACGCCAAGTAAAGCATTCTTCATGTTTTCTTCAGCATCGCTTACCAATGCTTCGTATTCCTTAATCTTTTCTGACAATTCCTTCATTTCAGCCATAATAGCAGTAGTATCTTCTCCTGCTTTCTTCATTTGAGGGATTTGTCTTGAAACAGCATTTTGCTTTGTTTTCATTTCTTCAAATAAAGCTAAATACTTTCTTCTTTCTTCGTCATACTCTTTTACTTTTTCGATACCAAAATCGCCTTTTTGACGTCTTTCTACACCTGCTTTTACAGCATCAAAATCTTCTCTAATTCTTTTAATATCTAGCATTTCTTTCTCCTAAATTACTTGTTCAACTTGTTTAAATATTCTTCCAATTGATCTAAGTACTTACCATACTTTGACCAATCGCCACTTTCTTGGGCCTTAACCGCATTGTTATATGCTTGTACAGCCTTGTCTATTAATTGAGCTTGGCTTAAGTGCTTGTCGCCCTTGTTGTTGCCCTTGTTATCGTCCTCATCTTCGCCGCTAGTTCTCTTTGTTACATCGCTGTCGCCGAACATGTCTGCTAAAGCTTCGCCCAAAGTTTCCTTATATGAAATCTTATCGCCAAATACTACGATAACACGCTTTACTTCTGGAATACTTGAGTTTGTTGCTTCCAGATATACTGGCTCAACATAGACGATGGAATCTTCAATTGGTATTATGAATAGATTTCCACGGCTATATTTTGAACCTGAGGAGTTCCACAATGAGAATTCCTTAGATATTTCTGTATTTTGGTCAATCATGGCTTCTACTTGCTCTGGACCATATACAGTCTTGCTCTTAGGGAATTGATATAGTACAAACTTACCATAGTTTTCACCATCACTACGAGCAACAAGCAAAGCAGTCATGTTTTGCTTTGATTGAGGAGTATAAGCAACGGATGAAACGAATTCAGCTTGCTTTTCTCCAGGAAGCTTGTAGATATAGTAGCTAGGTTCTTGCTTTACTGTATCAGTTCCGTATGTTTCATTGGCAATATCCCAGTTATCTTCTGATTGATAGAATACCTTTACATCTGACATGTGGTACTTGCCATAAACTTGAGCTTGAATATCGAATAAATAGTTTGGATATCTGATGTGAGCCTTCAAGCCCTCATCCATCTTGTCAACAGCCTTGAACAATGTTGGATAAATCTTTGCATATGTTTGTGCAATAGGGTCATTCTCATCAACAATATAGAAATCTGTATTTCCGTTGTAAGCATCCACTACAACCTTAATTGAGTTTCTAATGTAGTTTACGCTCTCGCCTGTTTCCTCATTTACATATGGCTCTGAGTAAGGATAATATGAGCTTGTTGTATATGCATCAACTATCCAATATAAATTACCATCTACTGTAACAAGATATGGATCCGAATCATACTTTAGGAATGGCATGATAGTCTGAATACGTGTCATAATATTTCTGTTGATTACTATTCTAGAATCTGAAGAAATATTAGATGATACCAACATCTTCAAACTGCGTTCTTTTACAGAGAACAGAAGACGATTCAAGAAATTCATTCTAATTCCAGCATTGCCTTCATAGTTTGTGTACCTGTTGCTATCTCCATCAGGATAGTCAAATTCCTTTTCATCAGTGTTTACAAGGATGTAATCATTTGTTGACTCACCGAAGTAAACAGCGTTATTCTTAACGTCTATATCCTTTTTAACGGAACTTTCTGATGGAATATTTCCAATTAATACGTCAGCTTGTCCACTTGAAGTAACAGTATCTACTCTTGATAAAGTAACACCATATCCGTGAGTGTACTTAATGTGTCTATTCAACCATGTGTCTGAAATCTTGTTCTCGTCAATTTCACGAGTTGCTAGGAAAGTTTGTGTAAGCTCTCCGTCTATGTAATATCTGTCAACGTCAACATCATTGAAAGTGTAGTACTTTCTAATACTTTGAGTTTGGTTGTAGAAAGTCTTTACTGGATTGTAGTCGTTGATTCTAATGTTAGTAATAGTCTCTGTGTTCTTGTCTAAATCTGCAGCGCTTAGGTTTGGACTTGCTGTATATGATTTAATTGTAATATTGTCAAGATCGTAAGCTAATTGAGTGTACTTAATATTGTTCTCTAGATATGTATCTTCCTTGTTGATTTCGTCAGGAGATACGATGAAGTTTTGAGCTAATAAAGCAACTCCGTTTCCTACTAAAGCAACAGCTATCATAATAGCAGGAACATATAAAACTTTTACAAATTCCTTCTTCTTAATCTTGATAACTGATACAACAGCGCCTACCAATGAAAGTACGATTAAAGCTCTAATCATCCAAAGCTTAATATTTACATCAGTAAATCCAGCACCGTATACAACTCCTGTATGTGCATGAAGCAAATCGAATTGTTCCAAGAAGAAGTTGATGCCAAGCATTACAAAGAATATAACTATAACTATGCAGATTTGATTCTTTGCAATTTCCAAAAGTTTGCCCAAGTTCTTATGATCAACTTGTCTTGGTGATTTGCTCTTTCCAAAGAATTTTTCAAAAAGAGTTCCCTTGAAAGGATTGCTCTCTTCTTCAGCTTCCTTGAAAGCTTCCTCGCCTTTTTGAGCGTATTCTTCTTCGTCAACCATTATATCTGGAGTATGTACAGTAACTAGCACTCCATAGAATATTACTGTTGCTAATATGAAGCATACTATTAAACCGATTAATACTTGAACTGTCTCTGTTAGGAATTCCAGTTTGAAAATGTAGAACGAAATATCTAAATCAAACAATGGATCTTTAATATCAAATCCGCTTGCGTTAGCGAATTGAAGCATCTTGAACCACAATTCCTGTACTGCGAAAACAGATGTAAGAGCACCAAAGATTATTGCTATTACAGTAGTAATCTTGCTCAATCTGGAAAGGTTTGTTACCTCATGTGATTTAACTTTCTTAAAATAATTGTTCTTAATATGGCCAAGATATAGTCTCATCAATAATGAGATAATGATAAATGCAGGTATTCCAACCTTTAGCTCTGTTACCAGTTGCTTAAGGAATACATCAACATATCCCATTTCTGCAAACCACATCCAGTCAGTTATAAAATCGATCAATAGGAAGAATATTCCTACTAAAGCCAAAATTATAAAAAGAACAACTGTGAGTTTATTTTTCTTAAGTAATTCCTTCATTCTTGCTCTCCCCCTTATTTAAAGTCGATAATGTCACTAATTCCCATTTTCTTATCGCCCTTCTCCAATTTTACGATTTGATTCTTTGTTCCGTTCTCTCTTTCACAGGATAGAATCACGTAGAATTCACTTTCACCGGAGCGAATGTCTCCAATGTTTAGAGCGGTAATATCTTTATACTTCTTTCCGTATTCCCCAATGACTGTAGCCATTAGAGCTTGTCCGTCTGTAATCTGTTCCCCCTTTTCGTCTATATAAAAGTCATTATCTGTAAATACATTTGAAGTTAATATGGCATCATAGCCGTAATCCTTGCTGGAGTCAAAAGCCAAGTTCTTATCATATTGAACAACTATGCCTGCTTCATTGGCTTCAATAGCTAATTCACTATTGATGTATGAACTAATATTTACAGGCTTAGAGCTTTCAGCGCCAAAGATTGAAGTGATGTCATAAATAACACTGTCTACGCCCTTTGCGATTGCGCCATTTGGATCAAAAATCTTGAATCCCACACACGCTCCAAGAGCTAAGGCAATAACGATTAGAATTGTAACTGCAATCTTAAATGCTACATCTCCACCGTTTTCATTGATTTCTTCCATGGCTTTTTCTTCTTTGCGTCTTTCCTTTTCAGCTTTCTTAGCTTCTTTTAACGCCTTCTTATCTTCTTTGCCATAGACTTTTTCCTGTTCAGCATTGAAGTCTTCCCAAGCCTTTCTTGCAGCCTCTCTTTGTTTTTCAAGTTCTGGACCGCTAGTAGTATTGGATAGTCCTTCGTTCTTCTTCTCTGCTTCTACAGGAGCAAAGTTTGCTTTTGCAAGCATTTCTGCTTGTTTATTCTCATCGCGAACTTGTTCCTTAAGCTCATCAATGGATTTATCTGATTGAAGCTTTGCATACTCCATATCCAATAGAGCTTGGAATCTCTCGTTTTTCTCATGGAAAGTTTTGAATTTATCCTGTTCGTCTACAGGCTTAGCCTCTGGAGTAGTTTTCACTGGAGCAGGCTTTTCTTCTTGAACAGGCTCAGCTTGAACTGGTTCTTGAACAGGTTCTTGAACAGGCTCAGCTTGAACTGGTTCTTCTACTTGTACTTCTACCGGTTCTACTTGAGGCTCTGCTGGTTTTTGTTCAGCTACAAATACAGGCTCTTCCTTTACTGGTTCAGCCTCTACCTTCTCCTCAACAGCATCTTCTGCCAATTCCTTTTCCAATTCATCTTCTACATTAAGTTCATCCTGCTTTTCAAGAGCCTCTTCTTGCTCTGCCATGAACTTGTTCAAATCGTCCTTGGATATTCTAATAGTCTCATCAGAGATTTCCTTCTCAATAGCACGCTTTTCTTCATCAAGGTCTAGATTGATTTCAATCTCTTCCTTGTCATCACGGCTTTGTTCTTCTTCAATAAAAGCTCTGATGGATTCAGTCCAGTCTTGACTAACTGCGCTGAACTGTTTTTCTTTAAAAGCGGGTGTAAAAGTTGTCTCGAACTCGCCTTCAGGTATTCCTGTAGTCTGTACTTTTTCCTCCGGTACTTTGAATCGATTCTCATCAGGCAAGCCTCTAGTGCTTGAACCATTACCGCCAAAGTCTCCCCACTCGAAAACTATCTCCTCAGCCTTCTTCTTTGGTTTTGCTGAAGGATAATCTGAAGTATCCCAATATAGATCTAATTTCTCATGTTTAATTGGTCTCTTTGGCTCAAAATTTGTATCATGGGAGCTATTAAGCGGTGGTGGTGTCATTCCCCCAATATACAGAGTCGCTGTTCCGCAGTATGAGCAGAATCTAGCGTCATCGTTTAATAATTTTCCACAACTTTTACAAATCATCTTTTCACCTTTTCTTGGCAAAAGCCTTCCCTTTCTGTAATATATAAAAGTCCTATTTTACGTTTTAGTTATACACAATGATTATACTATAAAAGCCTTGCATTTACAACAAAAAAGCACCCATTAGAATTGCTCTTAAGGTGCTTTTTTAAACAAAACAAAATTTTAGATATTATTACATTCTTTTCTATTAATTTTTTCTACTTTTCTTCTGTTTTTTCTTTCTTGTTTCCTTGTTCTTTGTCAACTCTTTGGAAGTATCCGTTCAACAGTTCTACAAGAGTTCTGGCTTCGTCCATGTGAAGAGTAATGCCTCTTGACATGTGCTCGTGGTCAGGTTCCCAGTCACGAATATCAACCTTAGTGCTTCCATTGTTCCAGCAAACCAAATTGATTTCCTTCTTCCAGCCTGTTTGATATGTGGCTACTTCACCAATGTGTTCCTTGATTTCAAAAACAACAGCCTTTTCTTCCATCTCATTTCCTCCTTTCCCATAATTCCCCAGGTGTGAAGATTATATATTCTTTAGCTTGGAAAATCAATAGGAAAATACCCGCTTTTTGTTCACAATTTGTGAACAAAAAAGCCCGCCTTGGCGAGCTTATATTTATCTTATTTTCACCAACAGATAATTGATGTTTTTACCTCTCTCTGAAAACTTAGTTTCATACTCTGTCATTATATTATCCACTGCAAGTTCACTATTGTGAAGGTCTCTCTCCACCTTTAGAATTTCGAAAGGATTCTCCTTGCCGTCTTTGGCAAATTCTTCCTCGATAAGTTTCAGTTCTTCTAACGTAAAATCGAAGAGGCCATCATTGTCGCTTTTAAATTGAATAAAGCCACCCTTCTTGATCAGCTCCCTGTATATAAGCAGGTTTTTGTGATAAGTCAGTCTGCGCTTTGCGTGTCTTGCTTTTGGCCAGGGATCGCTGAAGTTTAGGTAAATGCCGTCCAACTCCTCCTTGGCGAAAAAGCTTAAAAGCTGATCCTGCAATAAATACTTGGAAATGAACTTAAGATTTGCAAGAGGCTTGTCCTTAATCTTTCTAAGGGCGTAATGCAATACGCTTGCCTGTCCTTCAATTGCAAGATAGTTATTTTCTGGGTGCTTTTGAGCGCTTTCAACGATGAACTTTCCCTTTCCGCATCCTATCTCAAGGAACAAGGGTTTTCCTGCCTCCTTAAAGCTTTGTGCCCACTTTCCTTGCAACTGTCCACTTTCCATCAGTTCATTATCTATAAAATTATCTGGAAGAATTTGTCTCATTTCTTCCATCTTTTCATCTAAGTTTTTAAGTCTTCTCTGTCTCATTATATGAATATCCTAAGTAATATTATTGATGCCAAAAAGGCGAAAACCAAAACATATGCGACCAGGTCTCTTTTCCCATATTTCATTGGATGAAGTCTTGTTCTTCCTTCACCGCCCTTGTAACATCTAGCTTCCATGGCCATGGCCAAATCGTGAGCTATTCTAAAAGCACTTACAAATAGTGGAACTATTATTGGTATTAGATTCTTAGCACGATTAATTAAGTTTCCGCTTTCAAAGTCAGCCCCTCTAGCCTGTTGAGCCTTTATGATTTTATCCGTTTCCTCTAAAAGAGTCGGTATAAATCTTAGGGCTATAGTCATCATCATAGCTATTTCATGTGTTGGAACTTTTAGCTTTGAAAGAGGATACAAAAGTCTTTCAAGGCCATCTGTCAAACTGATTGGCTTAGTGGTTAGAGTCAACAGGGATGTACCTGTGATGAGCAATACCAATCTAAAAGTCATAAACAATGCTGCATACAAGCCTTCCTTGCTTATTGTAAATATCCAAAGCTTGAATATTATGGTTCCATCAATCATAAACAGATTTATCACAAAGGTAAAAATCAAAATGATCAATAAGGCTTTCATCCCTCTAAAAATAAAGGATAGAGGTACCTTTGACAAGGCGATTACAAGGCCTAATGCTGCAGTAGCATAAAAGAACCCTATAAAACTATCCACAACGAAAAGCTCCACAATGTATAGTAGTGAAGCGATAATTTTAATTCTAGGGTCAAGGCGATGTATCACCGAATCCGCATTATAATATTGTCCTAAAGTTATATCTCTTATCATTTAAAAATGTCGTAAATCTCTTTTTCTGCCTGGTCTATGTCTATTATTGTCTCGCTAAGATCAAATCCCTTTTCTCTCAAAGCTTCGCACAAATTTGTTACATCTGGCAAATCTAAGTCCTTATCTAAAACCCACTCTTTCATAGCAAAGACTTCTCTAGGGCTTGCATCCTTAAGAAGCTTAGCTTTTGCAAAAACCAATACTTGGTCCGAAAGATTTGCTATGTCGTTCATATTGTGGGAAACAAAAATTACAGTGTTGTGGTATTTCTCATGGATATTTTTAATCATATCCATCACGTCCTTGTGGGCTCTTGGGTCAAGGCCTGCTGTAGGTTCATCCAAAATCAAAATCTCTGGCTTCATGGCCAAAACTCCAGCAATGGCAACCCTTCTCTTTTGACCACCTGAAATCTCGAAAGGAGACTTGTCCTTGTAGTCCTCATAGTCAAGTCCCACCATTTCTATAGCTTCACGAACTAAGTTTTCAAGTTCCTCGCCCTCTATTCCTAGGTTCTTAGGGCCAAAAGCTACGTCTTTTGCAATGGTCTCCTCAAAAAGCTGATATTCAGGGTATTGGAAAACCAAGCCCACCTTTTTTCTAATATCCAGCATACTAGTTCCATCGGCTGTAATATCAACACCATCGATGAGAATTTGACCGGAAGTAGGTTTTAGCAAACCGTTAAGATGTTGCAATAAGGTGGATTTTCCCGAACCTGTATGTCCTACGATTCCAACAAATTTACCATTTTCAATTGTAAAGCTCACATCCTCCAGCGCACGAGATTCTGATGGAGTCCCCGCCTCATAAACGTGGCATAAATTCTTTACTTCAATTGACATAAATATTCAACCAATTCTTCTATTCTAGTAATATCTTGTGGAATGTCCATACCTCTAGCTCTAAGCCTGTCGCCCAATTCTACTGCAAGAGGTGGCGTCAAATCCACATCACGCAAAGTTTCGCTTTGACAGAAAACTTCCTTTGGACTTCCGTCCAATAGAATTCCACTGCCCTTCTTCAATATGACAACTCTGTCAGCTTGAACCGCCTCTTCCATAAAGTGAGTGATCAAAATTATTGTCTTACCCTCTTCATGAAGCTTGTTGATTATAGCCATTACTTCCTTGCGGCCCTTTGGGTCCAGCATGGCTGTAGGCTCATCAAAAACAATAATATCAGGATCCATTGCCAAAGCTCCAGCTATAGCTATTCTTTGCTTTTGGCCACCTGATAATAGATGAGGCGCCTTATTTCTCATTTCATACATTCCAACCAGCTTCAAAGCATCGTCAACACGTTGGCGAATCACTTCGCTTGGTACGCCCAAATTCTCAGGGCCAAAAGCCACATCATCCTCCACTATGGATGCAACCAGCTGATTGTCAGGATTCTGGAATACCATGGCAACATTCTGTCTTATATCCCATATTCTTTCATCATCAGCAAGTTCAACGCCCTTGACTGTGATCTTTCCCCTTGTAGGTAAAAGCAAGCCGTTAATATTCTTTGCCAGTGTGGATTTTCCTGAACCGTTTTGTCCTACAACGGCAAGAAAACTGCCCTTTTCAATATCAAGGCTAATTCCGTTAAGAGCACGCTTTACCTTTTCTACAGTGCTACCATCATCCAAGACTTCCTGCTTAACGTATTCATATATTAAATTTTCAATTTTAATAATTGAATTTTCCAATATACTAATCCTCTAATACTGCGTCCAAAGCTTCTTCCAAAAGCTCATTTTCCTCTGCTAATCTCTTGTTTTCTTCGCTTATTTCCAAAGTCTCTTTTAAAATCTTTTTTAAGTTAGCTTTTAACTCTGCAATTTCCTCAGTTTGATCATTGATAAGCTTTTCCTTCTTGCCCAATTCCTCGCTAAAATATTTATCATATTTTTCGTCCAATTGTTGGAAAAGATTATCGATTTTCTTTGTGTCATAGCCACTGATCACTTTTGGAAAATCCATTTTTTCTAAAAAAGTTTTAATTTCTTCGTTTTTCATTCTATTCACCTCGTGCTTTGAATATCTTTTCTTTTATTCTGCTCTTTGTGTTTTCTATGGACTTAACATCCTTGCCCAATTCTTGAGCAATTTCCTTATTCTTTTTTCCATTGAGCATTGCTTCATAAACCATCTTTTCTAGACGAGAAAAGCCGATTTGCAATTCCTGTTCAATGTTTTTGGAAATCTCTTTTGCCACAAAGCGGGCTTCAACGCCACTATTCTTTTCTTCTATATCCAAGCTTTCGCCGTCCTCACCATATAGGCTCAAATTGTTAATAACTTGATTGTCTTCATTCCTCTTGGTATAGCTTTTGGAAACATCAAAAATGCGATTCTCCATACACTTCCTCGCATAAGTGAGGAATTTTGTCCTTCCGTCGTAGCTTTCGATGGCCTTCCAAAAGGCAATTCTAAGTTCTTGCTCTATGTCGGATTTCTCCAAGCCAACAATTTCAACAGGCTTACCCTTAATGGTGAAGTTCTTAATAAAGTCTTTGTTTTTCTCTATTAAACTTTCTTCCGCTTCCTTGTTTCCAGCCTTTGCCATTTCGATTAGCTTTTCATTTTCAAGAGCCATTAGTTTATCTTCCTTCATCCCTCTGTCTCCTGATTTCATACATTAAAATGGCCGCTGCGTTGGAAGCATTCAAAGAAGTAATGTGGCCTCTCATTGGTATTGAAACCACATAGTCGCACTTTTCTTTTACCAGCTTGCTTATACCAAAACCTTCACTTCCAATTACTACAGCAATAGGTCCTGTAAGATTTTGCTCATAGTACATGTGCTCGCCCATGTCGCAAGCCGCAATCCAAAAGCCATCCTTCTTCATTTGTTCTATGGTCTGAGCAATATTTGTAACCTTTACGCAAGGCATGTACTCTATTGCACCAGCTGAAGCTTTTGCAACCACTTCAGTAAGGCCAGCACTGTGTCTTTTAGGGATAATAATGCCGTGAGCACCTGCGCATTCAGCACTTCTCATAATCGCGCCAAGATTGTGAGGGTCCTCAATGCCATCCAAAATTATTACAAAAGGATCCTCTTGCTTTGCCTTTGCGATTCTGAATATATCCTCCATTTCGCCATATTGATATGCGGCAATTTGGGCAGCGATTCCTTGATGAGGGCGTCCCTCTGCCAGTTTATCCAATAGTTTCTTATCAACGTTTTGAACTACTAAGCCCTTAGACTTAGCTTTTGCCAAAACCTTTCCTATAGAACCCTGGCTACCCTTTGCCACCATGATTTTATCAATGGCGTGGTCATTTTCTATTGCTTCCATTACGGCATTTCTGCCGATAATAATATTGTCCATATATCTACTTAATTCTCTTATATTCTAGGAATTGGAATTTAATTCCCTTTTCTTCCTTAACACCTGTATGTTTTTTAATAATAAAATCCTCGTTTTGATCCAGATTTTCTATGTGAACATCAGCATCAAAGCGTTCATGAATTTTAGTTATGTAGCAAGTATCGCAGTAAGGGATAAATTGATTATACACACTAGCTCCGCCAATAATAAACATGCTCTTGTCTGGATAATCCTTTTCCATGTCTAGAACTTCTTCAATGGAATGAACCACCTTAACTCCCATTTCCTCATAAGCCTTTGTGTCGTCGCTTGGAAAAGCTAAAAGCACATTATCTCTATGTGGCAATGGCTTTGAGCCTGGAAGAGAAAGCAAAGTATTTAAACCCATTACTACAACCTGATCTAAGGTTTTTTCTTTAAAATATTGCAAATCTTGAGAAAGATGGCAAAGCAAATGACCGTCTTTACCTATTCCCCAATTCTCATCAACAGCAACAATTAATTTCATCCTATCCTCCTAGACTGCAATTGGAATACCTGTGATTTGAGGTCCTTTTTGATAGTTTTCAACAATGATATCAGCTTTAGTAAAGTCATAGAAATTCTTGATTTCTGGGTTAAGCTTTACTGTTGGAGCTGGATATTGAGGTCTTGTAATCAATTCCTTAACAATGTCAATGTGTCTATCATAAATATGAGCATCGCTGATTACATGTACTAATTCTCCTGGTTCAAAACCGGAAACTTGAGCCATCATCATTAATAAAATTGAATATTGGCAAACGTTCCAGTTGTTAGCTGCTAATATGTCTTGTGATCTTTGATTTAAAATAGCATTTAACTTGTTTCCAGTTACATTGAAAGTCATGCTATATGCACAAGGTTCTAGGTGCATTTCGCTTAAATCATCGAAGTTATAAATATTTGTCATAATACGACGTGAATAAGGTTGGTTCTTTAATTGCCAAAGCACATTGTCCACTTGGTCCATTTCGCCTTGAGCGAACTTGTACTTCTTTTGCATTTGATAACCATAAGCCTTACCGATTGAACCTGTTTCATCAGCCCATTGGTCCCAAATATGTGAACCTAAATCGTTAATATTGTTTGACTTTCTTTGCCAAATCCACAACATTTCTTCAGCTGCAGTTTTGATTGCAGTTGGGCGAAGTGTAAGTGCTGGGAATTCCTCTTGTAAATTGTATCTGTTTACAACACCAAAAGTCTTGATTGTGTAAGCAGCTTCGTTTGTATCTTCCCATCTTGCTCTTACAGTTTGTCCCTCAGTGGAATAACCGTTATCGATGATTTCTTGACACATGTTTACGAATAACTTATCAGCTTTACTCATTTTATTCTTCTCCTATAATTTCAATTGCTTTAGTAATAACTTCTTCCATTCTTTTTGTATTTTCGCTTAGGTAAAGAAAGCCTATTAGGGCCTCAAAAGCTGTGGCCCATTTGTATGTCATAGGGTCCGCATTCTTTGCTTTTGAAGCTATCTTGTGATTTCGAGCTCTTTTTACAAGAGCAATTTCGTCATCATCAAGAAAGCTTTCTACCATGGCTTTAATCGCTTTAGCCTGTGCAAAAGCACTTACATAGCTTATGGCTTCCTTGTGCATCAAATTAACATTGACGCCACCTTTTTCCATTAGCATTTTGCGAATGTAGATTTCATAAACCCCATCGCCCATATATGCCAAAGCGGTAGTATTAATATTTTTAACTCGTTCTAATTCCATATAACTTCAACTCCCTGTGGAGTATCCTTCAAAGTGATTCCTTTTGCCAAAAGCTCATCTCTAATTTCATCAGCTCGAGCAAAGTTCTTTTCCTTCTTGGCCATAGTTCTTTCTTCAATTAAAGCCTTGATCTCAGGAGTAAGCTTTGCATCCTCTTGAGCCTTAGCTTGAGCGATTTCAGCTTTTAACTTGTCAGACGCCTCAATTAAATTGATGGAAAGCACCTTGTCAAATTCTTCTAATAAGTACTTCTTTGTCTTATCGTTAGTCTTTGCTTTTAGCACATCATAAAGAGCTGTAATAGCCATAGAAGTATTTAAGTCGTTGCACATTGAATTATTAAATCTCATGCGCAATTGTTCCATTGCTCCCTCGTCCAAGGCATCTGCTTCGTTCACATCCAATTCAGCAATCTTTTGAATTAGCTTGTCGTAAGCAAGTTTGGCATTATCCAAAGCCTCAAATGAGAAAGTAAGAGTCTTTCTATAGTGTGATAACAAGCAGAAAAATCTATAAACGATAGGATCGTAGCCCTTCTCCTCTAACAAGGAAACTGTTAAGAACTCACCGTTTGATTTGGACATCTTTCCGCTCTCATCATTTAAGTGCAAAACGTGCATCCATTGATTACACCATGAATGGCCCAAATAACTTTCTGATTGAGCTATTTCATTAGTGTGATGAGGGAATGCATTGTCGATTCCGCCACAGTGAAGGTCTAAGAATTCACCGATATGCTTAATTGATATGGCTGAACATTCAATGTGCCATCCTGGATAGCCTACGCCCCAAGGTGAATCCCATTTTAAAGCTTGGTCTTCGAATTTAGATTTTGTAAACCACAAAACGAAATCGGCTTTGTTCTTCTTGTTCTCATCCTCAAATACATCTTCACGAACACCTACTTCAAGGTCTTCTTCCGCTTGGTCGTTAAATACATAGTACTTGTCCAGCTTTGAAGTGTCGAAATATACATTGCCTCCTGCAAGATATGCATATCCTGTATCTATTAGCTTTGTAATCATCTCAATGTATTCAGGAATAAGATTTGTTGCTGGTTCAACAACATCTGGAGTCTTAATGTTTAACTTCGCACAGTCGCTGAAGAAAGCATCTGTATAGAATTTTGCTATTTCCATAACAGATTTATTCTCACGCTTTGCGCCCTTAAGCATCTTGTCTTCACCTGTGTCAGCATCGCTTGCCAAATGTCCTACATCGGTGATATTCATTACCCTTTTTACATCATAGCCATAGTAACGAAGATATTTTTCTAAAACGTCTTCCATAATGTAGCTACGAAGATTTCCTATGTGGGCAAAATGATATACTGTAGGGCCACAAGTGTACATTCCGCACTTTCCCTCTTCGTGAGTTGTAAATACATCCTTTGAATGTGTTAATGAATTATATAGTTTAATTGGTCTGTTTACGTTCATTTTCCACCTCAATTAATTCCTGTTCTAGTTTGAAAATATGATTTTGTAAGCATTCTAGTTCAGCTGCAACTGGATCCGGCATTTCATCGTGACGAAGACTAAGGGCATTTTCTCCCCTAACTCTTACAATTGTTCCCGGAATTCCTACTACAGTACAATCGTCTGGCACTGCGTGTAATACTACAGAACCAGCACCAATGTTTACATTATTTCCAACTGTAAATGGTCCAAGTACTCTTGCCCCACAACTTATTACAACATTGTTGCCAATAGTTGGGTGGCGCTTGCCCTTGTCCTTTCCTGTTCCTCCTAAAGTTACACCCTGGTATATTACGCAATTGTCGCCAACTTCTGTTGTCTCTCCAATTACGATTCCCATTCCATGGTCAATAAAACATTTCTTGCCGATTTTTGCACCTGGATGTATTTCAATACCAGTTTTCTTTCTTGTCCTTTGTGACACATATCTTGCAAGGAACAAGCAACCATGTTCATAGTACCAGTGTGCCCTCTTGTGTCTGATTAAAGCTTTAACTCCAGGATAAAGAAGGAACACCTCTAATTTTGTTCTTGCTGCTGGGTCGTTTTCCATTGCAGCATCAATATGTCCTTTGATATCACTAAAATATCCCATAATACTGTCCTAAATCTATTCTTCTGTTACTCTAATTGATTTCATCTTTTGTTCTACTAATGGCTTATCCATGAAATTTGTTCTAACACTAACGATTTCTTGAGCAACGTCCATTCCGTCAGTGATTTTACCAAAAGCAGCATATTGTCCGTCTAAATATGGAGCGTCATCTACCATGATAAAGAATTGTGAGCCTGCTGAATCAGGATGTTGTGCTCTAGCCATGGATAACACACCTGTTTCATGCTTAAGATCATTCTTTACACCGTTTGCCTCAAACTCACCCTTGATACAATATCCTGGGCCACCCATTCCTGTGCCTTCAGGACATCCACCTTGAATCATGAACCCAGGTATTACTCTGTGAAAGATAAGTCCATCATAGAAACCGTCATTGGCTAATTTTTCAAAGTTTTCAACTGAGATAGGTGCAATATCTGGATAAAGCTCGCCTACCATTTTCTTTCCGTTCATCATTTCAATTACTACTTTTTTCATAACTTATCTCCTTACACTATTCCAAAACCGTATAAGATTGCGCCCAAGGCTCCACAGCCTAGCATAATCTTAATTGGTCCCAATTTTGTTTTATACATTAATATTAAAGTTCCTATGCAAAAGCCAAGGCCTAGCCAATTAGTATCAGCAATACTAAAACCTCCTGACCACAGAGCAGCTTCCGCTACTGTGACTTCTGCAGAACCTATAAGTCCAACTGTAACTGGTCTAATGCCCTTAAAAGCACCCTTTACCAAAGGCTTTTCCATGTTCTTTTTCAAGAATCCAGCCACTATGGCAACCAGTATAAATGATGGCAGGGCTACTCCCAGGGTAGCTGAAAGTGCTCCCAGAACTCCTTCAACAGTAAACCCCACATATGTTGCAGAGTTTACAGCAACAGGTCCAGGTGTCACCTGAGCAATTCCTACCAAATTGGCAAATTCGTTTTTGCTCATTGCTCCGAAATCGCATGCCACCTGATATATCCATGGAAGCATGGCCATTCCGCCACCAAAGCTAAATAATCCTATTTGAAAGAAGGATGCAAAAAGTCTAAATAAAATCATTCTTCCGCCTCCATCTTTTCCTTAAACACTAGGCTATAGGCTATGCCCAGCAAAGCTCCGCCAAGTATTACCCATACAACGCTTATGTTGAGAAAAGCTATGATGGCAAAAGATGCAATAGCCATAATCCAAGCGAAAGCATCCTTTAATATTTTTTTGCCTAGCTTTAACAGGGTATAAAGTATTAGCCCAACGCAGCCCGATTTAATTCCAAAGAGCGCGCCTTCAACAAAAGGATTTTCTCCAAAGTCTTGCAGGAATAAAACCACAAGCATCATGATTATCAAGGATGGTGTAATCACACCTAGAGTAGAACAAATGCTGCCCTTTAGTCCCTTGAGATGATAGCCTATGTAAGTGGCCGCATTAATGGCTATGACTCCAGGAAGACTCTGGGATATTGCCACGCAATCCACCATTTCCTCTTCCTCGAGCCAGTGTTTATCTTCGACACAAGTCTTTTCAATTAGGGGTATCATTGCCAGACCACCGCCTATGGTGAAAAGCCCAAACTTTAAGAAATTAAAATATAAACTTGTATAGTCATTTTTTAATTTCATTGTCTATTTTTCTCTATTAACCTTGCTGATTACCTTAATGAATGCAGTGTCCAAATCAAGTTCTTCCTTTTCGCCTTCGCCTCTAAACTTGACTTCAACCTTACCATCTACTGCACCTCTTCCAACAGTCACTTGAACAGGAATGCCTATTAAGTCAGCGTCCTTAAACTTAACGCCAGGTCTTTCCTTTCTGTCGTCAACTAGGACTTCAGCACCGCCAGCTTGAAGCATTCTTTCCAAGTCATCTGTCAAAGCAGCTTGAACTTCATCCTCAGGCTTCATAACTGTGATTATTACATGATATGGTGCAACAGACATAGGCCAAATGATACCGTTCTCATCGTGGTGTTGTTCAACAACAGCTGCAAGAGTTCTAGTAACACCTATGCCGTAACATCCCATTACGATTTCGTGATCTTGTTGATTTTCATCTTTGTATAAAGCACCCATAGCCTTAGAATACTTTGTTCCAAGTTTGAATACTTGACCTACTTCAATACCTCTTGCATGAGCAACAGGAGCTCCACAGCATGGACACTTGTCGCCTTCAAGTAAAGTCTTAAGATCTGTTACAATGTCAGCCTCATAATCTCTGCCGTAGTTTACATTCTTGTAGTGATAATCCTTTTCATTAGCACCAGCTACCAAATTCTTAAGATTTGGAATTTCGCTGTCCACTACTATCTTGCAGTCGTGAAGACCAACAGGGCCTGTAAATCCGCCAACACAGCCTGTAAGCTTGCCCATCTTTTCTTCGTCAGCAAATTCGATTGCATGTTCAGGAATATCAAGAGCGTTTACAAGCTTTGTCATATTCAACTCTCTATCACCTCTGACAAAAGCAGCTACATAGCCGTTTTCTTTGCCCTCATCATCGTAAGTAACGAATAGTAAAGCTTTCAGAGTTTGCTCAGCCTTAACTCCAAGGAATTCTGAAACCTCTTCAATAGTTTTAGTTCCAGGAGTGTTTACCTTTTCAAGCTCAAG
This sequence comes from Clostridia bacterium, assembly GCA_024403115.1. Lineage (GTDB taxonomy): Bacteria > Bacillota > Clostridia > Peptostreptococcales > Anaerovoracaceae > JAKSSK01. Next base: position 18,928 of record JAKSSL010000004.1, on the reverse strand, counting down.
CATTGGGCTTTCATCTGGTTCTGCGTCAACGCATTCTGCTCTTTCAGTAGTTGCTGCCATATCACAGCTTGTGCAGTAAGCGATTTCACTTTCTCCAACTTCTGATAAAGCTGTAAACTCGTGAGAATTGCTTCCCCCTATAGCACCAGTATCTGCTTCTACCGGTCTAAAGCTCAATCCGCATCTAGTGAATACCTTTGAATATGCGTCATACATAATCTTGTAGCTTTCATCTAAACCAGCCTCATCCTTGTCAAAAGAATAGCAGTCCTTCATAATGAATTCTCTTGAACGCATAAGTCCAAATCTAGGACGAGCTTCATCTCTATACTTTGTTTGAATTTGATAAAGCATCAATGGTAATTGCTTGTGTGATGTAACATCATTTCTCACAATATCAGTAAATATTTCTTCGTGAGTTGGTCCTAAGCAGAACTCTCTGCCATTTCTATCCTTTACTCTCCAAAGTTCAGGACCATAAGCTCCCCATCTGTTTGATTCTTCCCAAAGTTCCTTTGGTTGAATAGCAGACATATGTATTTCTTGTGCACCAGCAGCATCCATTTCTTGTCTGACTATCTCTTCAATTTTTCTTACTGAGCGCCATCCAAAAGGCATGAAGCCATAAACTCCTGATACCAATTGACGAATCATTCCAGCTCTAACCAATAAAATGTGGCTTGGGATCTTCGCATCATTTGGTGCTTCTCTTAAAGTTTTAATGTGCATTTTTGACATTCTCATATAATCATTTCTCCTTAACAATTGATTAAAGCTACCGCTTCGGCTGCAATTCCTTCACCTCTGCCAGTAAAGCCTAGTTTTTCTGTAGTAGTTCCCTTAATATTGACCTGTTTCTCATCAATGTTTAACGCTTTTGCAATATTTGTCACCATCTCGCCCACATATGGACTGATCTTTGGCGCTTGGGCAATAAGTGTTCCATCAATGTTTCCAACAGTAAAGCCATTTTCTTTCAAAAGCCCAGCAACATGCTCCAAAAGCTTTATGCTTGAAATACCTTTATACTTGTCGTCACTATCAGGGAAATGTTTGCCTATATCCCCCAGGCCTGCAGCACCCAGCAAAGCATCCATTATTGCGTGAAGCAACACATCTGCATCGGAGTGTCCCAAAAGCCCTTTTTCATACCCTATTTTGACTCCACCTAGGATTAAGTCTCTGCCTTCTACCAGTTGGTGAACATCAAAACCTGTTCCTACTCTTGTTTCCACTTTTAGATCTTCTTTCGTCGTAATCTTAATATTATCGTAAGTGCCAGCGCAAATATCTAGCTCATATCCATAATGCTCAGCTACGCTAGCATCATCAGTCCCTTTGAAACTATCCCTATTAGCTTTCTTGTAGCAATCATAGATTAGATTGTAATTGAAAGCTTGCGGTGTTTGAACCTGATAAAGCTCTGAACGATTTAGTGTCACTGTCTTTTTGCGTATAGTGTCTTTTACAGGCACACAGCAGATAGCACTGTTGTTTTTATAGACCGTATCCAAACACTCATTGATTGTCTCCTGATGAACGAAAGGACGAGCTCCGTCGTGAATCAATACGTAATCGCACTTGCCTTCTAAATCCGCCAAGGCGTTATAGACTGAATCCGTTCTCTCTTCGCCACCTGGAACAAAAGCTAATTTGGACCATTCCTCTGCAGTAGTTCCTTCTTTTACAAGCTCTACACTTTCCTTTTCAAAATCAGGATTTACTACACAAACAATCTGATCCACATAAGGGTTGTCCAAGAACTTTTTAATTGTCTTTACCATCATAGCTTGGCCGTCAATTTTCAAAAACTGTTTCGGCACTTCGGCTCCCATTCTTGAACCTGTGCCTGCTACCAAAACGACGGCTGCCACTCTAAGATTTTTGTACATATAATTTCCTTTTACTTCAATCTTCCAAATATCATTCTGCCTGCAGCAGTTTGAATAACACTAGTTACAATAATGTCAACAGTCTCTCCGATTTTGCTTTGACCATCTTCAACAACGATCATAGTACCGTCATCCAAATATCCTACAGCCTGTCTTTTGTCCTTGCCTTCTTTTACCAAAGCAATGGTCATCTTCTCGCCTGGTATGGATACTGGCTTAACCGCATTACTCAATTCATTAACATTTAGAACGTCAATGCCTTCAATAGCCGCAACCTTGTTTAGATTGAAATCGTTTGTAACAACTTTACCACCCATAATTTGAGCTAGCTTTAAAAGCTTTACATCAACCTCTGGAATAACTTTAATCTTATTCTCTTTGTCTGTGTTATAGATGCCTATGCCGTAAAGCTCTTCCATCTTGTTAACCATATCCAGACCACGTCTTCCCTTAAGCCTTTTTAAGCTATCCGAAGAATCCGCAATATGTCTTAATTCCACAAGAACAAAATCTGGAATTATGATTTGGCCTTCCAAAAATCCTGTATTCATGATTTCCATTATTCTTCCATCGATGATGGCACTTGTGTCCAAAATCTTTGGAGAAAGTTCATGAGTCTTTTTGGAGTGGCCTTCCCTAAGCTTTAGATTGTCCAAAAGCTTTAGGTCTGCAATTAAGGCTGCACCTCGTCTGCTGGCTATTAGATAGCCCACATAACCCAAGAATAAGTAAGTTATGATTGTTAGAGAGAAATAAATGTAGCCGCTTGTAACCACTGCATATATCTGAGCTATAAATGATGCAATGACAAATCCAACGATCAATCCAATAACTCCGATGATTGATCCACTAGATACATGCTTTAGGTTTTCATCGATACTAGAAGCCGCAGTTTCTCCCTGACGATTTAATGTTGGTGTAAATCTGTAAAAAACTAACATGAAAATAATTGCGAATGATATACCTAAAATAATGCTGTCTGCTTGTGTCAAAAGCTGCGATGCATCAGTAGCACGGCTTTCGATTAATTCCTTGCAGATACGGTATATTCCATACCCCAGAGCTCCACCAATTAGAGAGAAAATTATTCTTCCAACACGTCTCATTTTTTGCCTCCTTTCCCTTATACTAAATGTAAGACTATACATAGTATATTATATCTTTTTTTGCTTGAAAAATCAAGGAGAAATGAGTATAATACATAGCAAAGGAGACGGCTATGAAAACAGAGAAAATATATTTTGAAAATATGTATTTGGATAAATTGGAAAGCGAAATAGTGTCCATAGAAAATGGGGAGAATTCCCTCCTTGTTGAGCTGGATAAAACCATCTTTTTTGCCGAAGGCGGTGGTCAATCTTGCGATTTAGGATATATTTCCGATCATAGAGTTCAATATGTCTACGAAGACGGTGAAAGAATCATTCACCAAGTGGAAATGGAAGGCTCAGAACTTAAGGAGGGAGACACAATTCTAGGAGCAATAGATTGGTCAAGACGTTTCGACAATATGCAAAGACACTGTGGCGAACACATTTTAGCTGGCGTTATGGATAGAGAGTATGGCTATACTAACAGAGGCTTTCATATGGGCGACAACTATATGACTGCCGATTTCAACTTTGAGAAAGAAGGTTTCAGGGAGCTTTCCGCTTTCAACCAGGATACCATCGATGAAATCGAGCTTTATGCTAACAAAGTTATATGGGAAGACTTGCCCGTTACTATAGAGCAATTCGATTCTTTGGAAGAAGCAAGCCTTACAAAGACAAGAAAACCAATAGAATTCGAGAAGGACATTACCGTAGTAACCATCGGTTCCTTTGATAATCCAAGGGATTGCATCGCTTGTTGTGGAACTCATCCAGATTCCACTGGTCAAGTTGGCCTGTTGAAAATCATTAAGGTGGAACCTTACAAAGGAATGTGGCGTTTCTACTTTGAGGCAGGAGCAAAAGCCTTCAAGCTTTTACAAGTAAAAGCAAACTTACTGGATCAAATTGAAAAAGACTTCTCTGCCAATGATGACAATCTTCTTGAAGCTTTGGGAAAAGAAAAGGATAAGAGATCCCAGGCCGAATACCAATTATACAGCCTGCAAACTAGCTTAAGTGAAATGCTTGCAGAGAAAACTCTTAAGCTTGAAGTTCAAGATAAGTACTTTGTAGATGGAGATATGCTTGATTCAAAACACGCATCAAAGCTAGCTCAGGATTTATCCGAGAAACTGCAAGGAAAAGCCTTGCTTGTTAAGAACAAGGATACCCTGCTGGTTTACAGCCTAAATGATAAGTTTAAAGCTGGAACCACAGTTAAGGAATTTATCGCTCAAAATGGCGGTAAAGGTGGCGGCAATGACAAGTCAGCTAGAATCATGCTAGAAGATGATGCAATGGAACAATTCATCTCACAAATTTAATAATTAAATAAAATAAGGGTGCACATGATATGTGCACCCTTTTATTTATAGAATTTCTATTTAATCGTCAATTCTTTCAGCTTTTCCCGCTCTCTTAATATCTCTTTCGAAAGCTTTTTCACGCTCAGCAATATTCACCGCCTTAAGCTGTGGTAAAGCATGCTTCGCATCTGTTATGAAAACATAGATGTATATAGCTGCCACGATGAAACAGCCCATAGATTCAACATATAGACCACGGCTGATCTCAATGGCAGATATGCCCATAATGCCGCTGATACCGTACAACATCAAAACTGTTCTTCTTTGGCCAAGGCCAGAGTCCATCAATCTGTGATGCAAATGTCCTCTGTCTGCCTCCATAATAGGCTTGTGGTTGATCAGTCTTCTCAGTATTGCAAAAGCAGTATCAAATATAGGTAATGCCAGCACCAATATAGGTACTAGAACTGCCGCTAAAGTCGCTCCTTTTACAGAACCAAGTAAGGACAAGGTGGAAATAGAAAAACCCAAGAACAGAGACCCTCCATCGCCCATAAATGTCTTTGCTGGCGAGAAATTAAATGGTAAAAATCCAAGTGTTCCTCCAACAATTGCAAGCATAGCCGCTGTCACTAAGTACATTCCGTGAATGTATGCAACATAAGCGATACAAAGAGCTGCAATACATGAAGTTCCTGCTGCCAGGCCATCTAAACCATCTATTAGATTTACAGTGTTTGTCAAAGCAACTATCCATATAACGGTAATGAAGAACGCGCATATTTCGCTAAAAGTTTCTCCACCGATATTTTCAAAAGTTCTGCTCAGAAAGTCCAATCTAATACCAAAGCTATATGCCATTACAGCGCACAAGCTTTGAGCAAGGAATTTCACCTTTGCCGGCAAATCATATAGGTCATCGATAATGCCAAGGACATAAATAAATGTACCTGCGATTATGACGCCAACGACTCTAATGTCAAAAGTCATATATGCAATTAATGAAATTGTAGTTCCAAGATAAATGGCCATACCGCCGAATCTTGGAGTGGGTTTTTTGTGCATGCGCCTCTTGTCCTTAGGCACATCCATGGCTCCTATTTTAACAGCCACCTTCATGGAAAGCGGTGTTGCCACTAAAGCAATAGCAAAAGCGGTCAATAGAGAAACCCACAGTTTTGTGTACATATACATATATTAAGTAAGCTCCTTAAACTATTTGCTCATATCTCCAATTCTAATTACGTGTTTTCCAGCCTCTTCAAGAATTGATTTCGCTAAATCATCTGGATAACCTTCTCTAACAATGATCTTGTCAATACCAGAATTAATAATCATTTTTGCGCATATTGCACATGGTTGATGAGTTACATAAATGCTTGCGCCCTCAATGCTTTGGCCAAGTCTTGCAGCTTGGATTATTGCATTTTGTTCAGCGTGCAAAGCCATGCACAATTCGTGTCTTTCACCTGATGGAACATTTAATTGTTGGCGAAGACAGCCACCTCTCTCATCGCAATGCTTAATTCCCATAGGCGCACCATTGTAGCCTGTTGCCATAACGTGCTTGTCCTTTACAATTACAGCACCTACCTGTCTGCGCATGCAAGTTGAACGCTTAGCAGTTAACTCTGCCATGTCCATAAAATATTCGTCCCAGCTTATTCTTTCCATGTCTTCAAATCCTCTTCTTCATAATATACTTTTGCTAAGTATAGACCCTCAGCAGGTGCAGTTGGACCTGCTTTAGTTCTATCCAAACTTTCTAATATATCTGGTAGCTCCTCTGCAGACCTTTTGCCAAGACCCACATCTACAAGAGTTCCCACCATTATTCTCACCATATTGTAAAGGAAGCCATCCCCCTTCACTTCTACGGCAATTAAACCACTGTTGCCCAAAGGGAAAACTCTAAGTCCATAAATAGTTCTTACTGTGCTCTCCCTTGGAGTTGAACCGGCAGCTTCAAAAGCTTTAAAATCATGGGTTCCTATAATATATTTACAAGCCTCATTCATTGCCTCAATGTCCAAAGCTTGTCCCAAATTATATGCTGTATTTCTGCTGAACAGGTCGCATTCCTCACTGGTATCGATCAAATACCTGTACATTTTACCCTTACTATTAAAGCGAGCATGGAAATCCATAGGAACTTCCTTAGCCTCTAGAATTCTAATGTCGGCAGATTTCCCTTTGTAGCCCTTTTCCATTTCCGTATAAAGCCCTGCTGCTAATAAGTCGTTGGCTGCCCTCGGAATGTTTTCAACAGGTATTGAAAAATCTCCTTTGAAACTGGCATGCTGATCCAAAGCATGGACCCCCGCATCGGTACGGCTAGTGCCATCAACGCTAATCTCCTGATTGCATAGTAGGGAAAGTACTCTTTCAATTTCGCCCTGTGCAGTTCTAAGACCTTTTTGTCTTTGCCAACCGCTGAAGCCACTGCCATCATATGCTATTGTAAGAAGCACATTCTTTTCCATTGCTATTTAGGTAAAAATATTTTGCGTTTATCTTTGTCCTTGGCCTGTCTGTACAAAACAAATTTTCTGCCTATAGCTTGAACGAACTCAGCTCCAAGCTCTTCGGCCACCTTGTTTGCAACTTCCTTTGGATCTAGCAAAGAACTATCTTGAATCTTTACCTTAACCAACTCTCTTGCTTGTAGGCCATTATCTATTTCATTAACTATATTATCTGTCAAATCAGCCTTGCCAATATATACTGTGGCATCAATGCCCTGTGCAAGACCTTTCAAATAACTTCTCTGTTTGCTAGTAATCATACACGTCTCTCTTTCAACATACTTATAAGATTATAACATTAAATTGAATGAATAGCTATACAATAGGCATAGATATATCTCTGTTCCCACAAATATATATGGTCCCAAAGGAAGCTCATCCCCTAATTTGCTCTTGCCTTTTGCCATTTTATATGCAAAAGCAAGTGCGCTCAATATGGTCGAAATAGCGAAAACGATTAAAAAACCATAAGGCCCCAAAGCTAAACCTAAAGCCGCATAAAGCTTAAAGTCGCCACCACCCATGGGCCACTTTTTGAAAATCAGCTTTCCGCTTACCGCAATTAGCAATAGTATTCCAACAGCAATCCCAGCGCCGATTAACATATTTACTATGCCCCCATTGCTTTTAACGAAACCTATGGCTGAAAGCAAGGCGAATAATACCAGTTGATCGGGGATTATTGAATACTTGTAATCTGCCACCGCGATGAAAACCAAGGCAGTGCTCAGTATTAAAGCTCCGCCAGCGAAATATGCATCTATCAAAGCGAAGCGCACTCCCGCAATCATCAAAAAAGCAGCTATTACAAACTTCCACGGATAAGTCTTAATCCTTTGATTCTCCAGCAAAAGCTTGCCGTCCGGTTCTTCATCATAATCGCAAAGCCACTTAGCTGGCATCTTGTTGAAAAACCAGCTTCCGCCAAAGCCGAAGAAAAGGCCCAGACCGCCAAAAATCACAGCTTCAATTGTTACTTTAATTATGCTCTCCATCCAAAGCCCTCATATAATAAAATAAATGTTGTTGCGCAATACCTCTATACTCCCCAAAATGTTCTTTTGCATAAGCGCTCATCCCCTCAAGGTCACTTTCCTCGAAACCATAAAGCTTATTCATAACCCTCTTCATCCAAACATCTATAGGGAAAGCATCAAACTTGTTAAATCCAAATAAAGCGATGCAGTTTGCCACCTTTGGTCCAATGCCCTTAAACTGAATCAGCTCATTGTAGCAAGCCTCATAATCGTAATCATCACCTAGCAATTTGTCTAAATAGGAATAGGCCCCAAGGCTCTTTATCTTCTTTGCTGTATGGATTATATATGCCTGTCTGTATCCCAGCTTCAGCTGATCAAGATCTCCCTCATTTAAATCTGCCAAAGTGTCTATATCAGGAAAAGCATAATGGCCCTCCCCTAAGTCCTTGCCGTAGCATTGGCACAGCTTTTCTATTGAAGATTTAATCCTTGGAATATTATTGTTTTGGGAAATAATAAAGGAAATAATCGCTTCCCAAGGATCCTGCTTTAGGATTCTAATGCCAGGTCCCTTTTCAATGGCTTTTGCCATATTCTCATCATCTGATGAAATCTTTGCTTTTATATAGCCATAATCTCTGTCCAAATCAAAATAGGAAGCCCAAAGCTCTCTGTCAGCTTCATCAGCACCGTAGATTGCAAGCCTATGGTCTATATATTCCACCTGCACATAACGGTCAAAAGCAACGCCCTCGTACATATTGTCGGCGCAGGCCTTCCATCTGAAACATTGACCGCATTCAAAAATCTGTTCCAAGTCAAAGTCTCGTATATTGTTAAAAATCAATGTGTTCACTCTATCTTGATTCCTTTGTTCTTTACTAAAAGCATTTACTATGATATAATTTAGGTATCCAAAGATATACATCTTAGGGATAAAATATAATAGGAGGAAATAAACATGGCTTACAAAATTGAAGACAGCTGCATCGCTTGTGGTGCATGTGCAGCAGATTGCCCAGTAGAAGCTATCGCTGAAGGCGATGGAATCTATGTAATCGACGCTGAAACTTGCATCGACTGTGGAGCTTGCGCAGATACTTGCCCAGTTGATGCACCAGTTGAAGCTTAATGGTTATTAAATAACACAAGCTTGTGAACCGCTTTCATATGAAGGCGGTTTTTTCATGGTTTCACTGCCCAAAGCCACTGTTTCCCCAAATATTACTCCAAGTATTATAACAAAAAAGATGGGTGTATGCACCCATCTTCTCTAATACTAATTATTGATTAGCTTTTTCAACAAATTCTACTATGTCTCCTACTGTTTCAAGAGTTTCAGCCACATCATCAGGAATCTCAACATTGTATTCTTCCTCAATTGCCATGATAATTTCAACTGCATCTAATGAATCAGCTTCCAAATCCTTCATAAGGTTTGTATCTAGAGTGATTTGATCTGCATCAACATCTAATTGTTCTACGATAATTTCCTTAATCTTATCAAAAGTCATATATCTGTCCTCCTTTGATTACCTTGCAATTATAATATAATTCTGTATAAAATGCAAGTTTTATTCACCTTTAGCCTCTTGCTCTATCTCCTCTTGAAGTTTCCTGTAAGCAACCTTACCCACTAAAGTTTTTGGTAAATCATCTCTAAAATGAATCTCTTTCGGAACAGCATATCTTGCAACTCTTTTGTATAAATATTCTTTCAATTGGTCACGAGCCATGTCCTCAGTTAACCTTACATTAGGCTTTAGAACAACATAGGCAACAACCTTTTCAACCTTGTAGTCGTCATGAACTCCTATTACACAGCTCATATGAACTATGTCATGAGCATCCAGAATGTTTTCTATTTGTGATGGATAAACATTGTATCCACTTGTTACGATCATTCTCTTGATTCTTTGCTTGAAATATACAAAGCCATCCTCATCCATAAGTCCCAAATCGCCAGTATGTACATAAGTCATGCCATCTGCGTGAACTCTCAAAGTGTTCTCTGTTTCTTCAGGATTATTAATATATCTCATCATCACAGTAGGCCCTGCCAGGCAAATTTCACCCTCTGTTCCATATGGCAATTCCTCGCAAGTTCCCGGCTTGCAAATTGTAAAGAAGGTGTCTGGGAATGGAATTCCAATGCTTCCTTCTCTCTCCTCAGTTAAAGGAGTAAGGCAACAAGCTGTTACGCATTCAGTAGCTCCATAGCCTTCTCTTACCCTTACTGAAGCCTTGTGTTCAGCCAAGAATTTATCCAGTTTCTTTTTAAGCTCAATGGACAGGGAATCTCCACCGCTAAATATTCCCTTCAAACATGAAAGGTCCACGCCGTCCATGGAATCCAGTCTAATCAATGCCTCATACAAAGTAGGCACCCCTGCAATAAAGTTTGGTTTGTGTTTCTTTAAAAGCTTAGCATATGACTTAACATCAAACCTTGGGATTAACAAACTGCATCCTCCATTGGAAAGCATTGAATGGATGCATACACCTAGGCCAAAACCATGGAATACGGGCATAACAGCTAGCATCTTATCTCCAGGCTTGAACATAGGATTTGTTGCAATTACTTGCTGACCCAAAGCATTGAAGTTGAAATTGCTAAGTTCTATTCCCTTCATAGTGCCTGTAGTACCACCGCTATACAGTATTACAGCAGGATCACTATACTTTCTTTTTACCTTGTATTCCCCAGCAAAGTTTTTGCCGTTTCTCAGGAAATCGTTCCACAAAGTAACCTCTTTGCTAGGTTTAACCTTTTTATACTTTTTGCCCTCACTTAAATCATAGCCCACTTTAAGAGGAGCCTTTAATTCATCTCTAATACTTGCAATAATTAAAGCTCTAAGATGTATCTTCTTATCATGAATTAAGTTATCAAATTTTTCATAGAATTGATCTAGGCCCAAACAAATTGCACTTCTTGTTTCATTAATGCAAAAAGCTATTTCCTCTTCACCTGAAAGTGGGTGCACCATATTAGCTTTAGCCCCTATCATGTTGGCAGCATAGAACATTACTATAGCTTGAGGACAGTTAGGCATACAGATTGTAACCGCTTCATCTTCCTTTACGCCCAAAGCCTTTAAGCTCTTTGCAGCCCTTTCAATATGTGCATAAAACTCTTTGTATTTCACCTTTTTACCCATGAACTCATAGGCAGTAATGTTGGGATAATTTTTAGCACAATCCTCTACTTTTTCGGACATGCTTCCATCAAAATAATCCAATTCCATAGGAACTGGTCCCATATATTTTTCCCAAGGTGTTTTGATATTTGCTTTCTCAAATTTCATCTCTATTTTCCTTTGACTTCTTTCCAAAACTGACTATATATTTTATTAGTTTTGTTATCTAAATTCTCCAATACCTGACATTTCTTCAACTGTTTATCACTAGGAAAAACTATGTCACTGTTTCTTTCTTCCTCGTCCATTAATTCGTACATGCCTGTATTTGGAATTGCATAAGTTAGATATTCAAAATTCTTATATGCGTTTTCAGGTCTTAGCATATAGTCCAAAAACTTATATGCATAATCCTTTTCCTTGGCATAGCTTGTAATTGCCCAGCAGTCAGTCCAAAGCTCGCTACCTTCTTCAGGGATTACATATTCCAAATCCTCATTGCATTCCTGAGCATAAAGGACTTCCCCAGAAGTGATGACTCCAAGGGCTGCAGCTCCGCCGATCATTAAATCTCTAGTGGAATCATTGCTGTATTTATATACCAGCTCTTTTTGCTTTAAAAGCTCATCGCGAGCATAGCTAAGCTCATCTAAATCCTTTGAGTTTAGAGAATAACCGCCACGCATTAAGGCTACCATGAAGCTCTCACGCAAACTGTCAGTCATTATTATTTGGTTCTTGAATCTAGCATCCCACAAATCATCCCATGATTTAGGCATAGGTCCATCGATCATAGTAGGATTATATATTATTCCATAAGTTCCCCAAGTGTGTGGAACTTCATAATCGTTGTTCTTGTCAATATTTTGAAGCATTTTCAAAGCTTTCTCATCCATATATTTGTAATTGGAAAGCTTTTCCTTGTCCACCTTATCCAAAAGGCCTTCCTTCATCAGCTTGCAGACCATATAGTCGGAGCAGCAGATTAAATCATAATCTACAGTTCTGTTTTTAACCACAGGATAAAGTTCCTCGTTGGTATCGAAAGTATCCAAAACGACTTGGATTCTTGTTTCATCCTCGAAGGAATAGATTAAATCTGGATCAAAATAATCTCCAAAGCAATATATGTGAACTTGTCCAATGTAGTCAGATGCTCTTCCACATCCGCTAACAAACAATAGTCCTACCGTCATCATAACTAGTAGAACTATTAAAACCATTTTCTTCATTTTATTAAAGTTTGTGCAAGAACGGCGATATTCTCTTATATACAAAGAATGTAATTACCGAGTTTGCTGCACCTTTGATTAAATTAAATAGACAAATAAATACCATCAAGCTTGAAACCATTTCCTGCATTTGGTCATAAGTATCAGCTGTGCCCATATAAAACGGTGTAATGAAATAGTTGGCCAAAGCCATAACCATAATCATTGCAATAGTTGAACAGATCATTGCAGAAATAGCTCTTTGCTTGCTCTTGCCAGCTTCGTACATATTTCCAGCGATTATAATAAATGCGCCTGAAGCAAGCATATGCATAACAAAACCGTAAATACCATCCCCGCCTAGTAAGAAAGCTTGAATGAAACTTACAATTGTCAAAATAATGCATCCAGCCAATGGGCCGTATGCAAAGCTTGTTATTAAAATTGGGATATCGGCAAAATCATATGTCAAAAAACTAACAGTTGGAATAATTGGGAACTTTACAAATCCAAGGACTACAGCAATGGCTGTCATCATTCCCATCTTTGCTAATTTTTGAGTACTATATTTCTTTTCCAAGTTTTCCTCCTACAATTCCAGCCTTCTTTTTTCTCTCTTGCTGGAAATAATATTGGTTAATACCAGCACTATTAATATTACCACAAAAATCACAGTTGATAAAGCATAAAGGGTAGGTCTTACCCCAACTTTTACCTGACTGTAAATCAAAGTGGATAAGGTGTTTATTCCTGCACCTCTTGTGAAATGAGTAATAACAAAATCATCAACGGACATGGTGAATGCCAATAAGAATCCTGACAGTATGCCCGGCATAATTTCAGGCAGTATTACTTTTATAAAAGCCTTTGTTTTAGTTGCACCCAAATCAAGAGCTGCCTCAAAAGTATTGTCCCCTATCTCCTTGAACTTTGGCAATACGGACAATATCACATATGGTATGCAGAAACAAATGTGTGAGAACATTATTGTCTCGTAGTTAAGAGATATACCAAATGCTACAAAAGTAAGCATCAAGGATATACCTGTTACAATATCTGCATTAAGCATAGGTATATTGTTTAATGTAAGTAAGCTTTGTCTTGATTTATATCCCATAGCTTGAAGGCCGATACAAGCCAGCACCCCTATAGCAGTTGCAGCCAAAGATGCTCCCAAAGCTATGGTAAATGTGTTATACAAGGCATCCATTATCATACGGCTTTCAAACATCTCCTCAAACCAGTGGAATGAGAAACCTGTCCACGCTGCCATAGATCTTCCCTCGTTAAAAGATAATACGATTAAAAATCCAATAGGAAGATACAGGAAGAACATTATTAAAGCTATGTACAAGCCTTTTCCTATCTTTCTCATAGCAAGTTCACCTCCCCGTCTTCATCCAGTTTAGTGAATATTACCATGCTGACCACGATTAATATCATCATGACGAAAGACAAACCAGAACCTAAATTCCAATTTGCCGAAACGGTAAATTCTTGCTCAATAATATTTCCTATTAAATTGATTTTGCCGCCACCTAACATATTTGATATTACAAAAGTTGTTAGAGATGGTACGAATACCATAGTAATGCCACTGATTATTCCTGGGACGCTCAAAGGCAAAATTACCTTTCTAAGGGTTGTAAACTTCCCTGCGCCCAAGTCGTAAGAAGCTTCGATTAGGCCTTCGTCCATGCTCTTTAAAACGTTGTAAATAGGCAAAATCATAAAAGGTAGAAAATCATAAACCATGCCCAGCACAACTGCAAAAGGCGTGTTTATAATCTCCACAAAAGGAATATTTAAGAATTGGCAGAAATGATCCAACAAACCATTTCTTTCCAATATAACTTGCCATGCCATAGTTCTAAGAAGGAAATTCATCCACATTGGCAGTACAAATATAAATATTACAAAGCCGGATTTGCCAAGCTTGCTTTTCCTTAGAATCAATCCCAAAGGATATGCTAGGATAAGACAAATAAAAGTACTTATCAATGCTAATAGCACTGAAAAAATCAAGGCTTTTATATGCTCTTCGCTAAACATCGCCAGAAAGTTTTCAATTGTAAAATTGCCAGTATCATCTGTGAAACCATAGAAAACTATGCTACATAAAGGCACTAAAGTTCCTATGATTATCATGATGATAAATGGCAAAGCAAAACCTCTGTGCTTATACATCTAAGTCTAAAGCCTCCTCATCCTTGCTTTGTGGCTTGTGCATTATTTGAATGTTGTCAGCTTTTACCTTAATGCTGACCTTTTCACCTACAGGATGACTAGTTGTGCTTTGAACCAGCCATTCATAGTCTCCTGCCATAACCTCCATTTCATAGTGAACTCCTATGAAAACATTATGTATTACTTCTCCGTCCAACTGGCCCTTGCCAGGCTTTCCAAGTTCCACGTCCTCTGGTCTAATAACAACGTCCACCGCCTTGTTTTCCCCAAAACCGCTGTCCACGCATGGGAAGTCAACACCGCAGATATTTACCAATTTATCGTGTATCATAAAGCCGTCGATTATATTACTGTCACCAATAAAGTCAGCGACAAAAGCGTTTTGTGGCTCGTTATATATTTCCTCAGGAGTACCCATTTGTTGAATAACACCCTCGTTCATAACGACAACCTTGTCAGACATAGTAAGAGCTTCCTCTTGGTCATGAGTTACGTAGATAAAAGTAATGCCAAGCTCATTTTTCAATCTGATAAGCTCGTACTCCATTTCTTGGCGTAGCTTTAAATCCAAAGCTCCCAAAGGCTCATCTAAAAGCAGAACCTTAGGTTCATTGACGATGGCTCTTGCCATGGCTATTCTTTGTTGTTGCCCTCCGGAAAGAGAATTGATATTGCGCTTTTCATAACCCTCAAGGTTAACAAGCTTCAAAGCGTAATTAATCTTTTCCTTGATATACTCGTCGGACTTTTTACTCACCTTTAATCCAAAAGCTATGTTTTGTTCAACATTCATATGTGGGAACAGAGCATATTTTTGGAATACTGTATTAATGTGTCTATGATTAGGCTCAAGATCTGTAATGTCTTTGCCCTCAAAAAAAACTCTTCCCTCATCAGGCTTTTCAAAACCACCAATGATTCTCAAAGTAGTGGTTTTACCGCAGCCAGATGGGCCAAGAAGAGTTATAAATTCATTTTCGTGAACGCTAAGGGAAAGTCCTTTTAGAACTGTGTTATCTCCAAAGCTTTTTGTTAAATTATCAAGTCTTATTAATTCCTTTGCCAATGGTTTTTACTGCAAGACATATACGGTTACATATTTAATGCCCCAGCGACAGGCAGTTTCATATTGATTGAAAAATACGTCTATATCTTTTCCATTAATACCTGAGCCTGTATCATTTGCGATTGCAAATCCATACCCCTCAACATAGCATAGGCTTCCCATTGGTATAACACTTGTGTCTACCGCCATGGTTCCATAAGTGCAAGGATTTCCAGAAGCACCTCGTGCATTAGGCCCGCCGGAATAAGCGGAGGCCCTGCATCCTTTCAAGGTCTTCTTAACATGAACTTCTCCTTGATAGTCCTCAAAACGGGGCATGCCCTTTGTGCCATATCCTATGATTCTGTCATGGGCTTTCTTTGTAACCTTAGTCTCGATATACTCCTTACTTACAAATTTGTCTCCCTTATACTTGTTAAGGTACACCTTAGTTAAAACACCATCGTTGCCACTATCCGCAAGGCCTATAACCCCGGTAGGAAGCTTATTGGATGCTTTTCTCACTGTAGTGTGCCCTATGGCTTTATTCTTGTAGGCATATTCGTATCGAGTTAGAGATGAGAAATCGATCTTCTTCTCCAACTGTCCTTTGTCCGTATAGGCATTGCTTATTTCGCCATCTTGTCCGTAGGCTGAAAGCTCTGCAGGAACAAATTCCCTCAAAGAATTTAAAAGCACAACAAGTATTATCAAGCATATAAAAACTATGATACCAATTATAACTTGTTTTCGCTTACTTTGCCATAGTTTTGAGGCAAGTTCTTTTAACTTGTATGTACTATTTTTCAATGTTTCCATACTTTTCTCCAACTTGCACCTATTCTAACAAAAAATTATCATTTAATTGTGAACTCTATGTGTTTTTTTCTTCACAAAAAAAGGTGGCCCTAAAGCCACCTTCATATACTATTCCTCATCGTAATCTCTATTTTCAATATAGCTTTGAATTAGATTTGCAATCTCGTCTGCTGAGATATAGCTGGAATTGATCATCAAATTGTAATAGTGGAAATCTCCCCACTTACGACCTGTGTGATAGTGATAGTAGTTTGCTCTACCCTTATCATAATCCTTTACGTATTTTTCCATATTGTCGTACTCAATACCGTAGTCTTCTTTTACCTTTTTGATTCTGTCTTCCAGTTCAGCATATACGAATACATTTGTTACTCCTGGAACATCGTCCAAAATGTAGTCTGCACATCTACCAACTATAACGCCTTCACCGCTGGCACAAATTTCCTTAACAACATTGTAGTTTGCTAAGAAAATCTTTTCATTAACTGATAGATTGCCTGCAGCAGTGTAGTCAGTTCTAAATAAAGCTGAACCTAAACCGTATGAAAAACCGTTCTTTGCCTTTGTTTCAGCTGTTTCGATCATTTCGCGTGAATAGCCTTGTTCTTCAATTTTCTTGAAGATTTCTTCTCTGTCATAGAATGGGATTCCTAACTTTTCTGCTAAGATTTTTCCTGCCTTTAATCCGCCACTTCCATATTCTCTACTAATAGTAATTAACTTTTTCATAAGCTTCCTCCTAGTTTACAGAATTTCCATTCTCAGCCTCAGTTGAAACTAAAGCTAAATGTTCGCCATTTTCAGCATATAGAATCATTCCCTGTGATTCTAAACCTCTTAATTTTCTTGGTTTTAGATTTGCAACTATAATTACATTCTTTCCAATTAATTCTTCAGGCTTGAAGTCCTTTGCAACACCAGAAATGATTTGTCTTCTTTCAGTGCCAACTTGTAATTGGAATACCAATAATTTATCAGCATTTGGATGCTTTTCACATTCCAAAACTTTTGCAACTCTTAAATCTACTTTATCAAAATCATCAAACTCGATATCGTCCTTGTAAACCATAGGTTCTTCCTTTGGACCACCTGCTAATTCCGCAAGCTCTTCTAATTCCTTTTCAATATCAAGTCTTGGGAATATTGCATCTCCCTTTTTAACCTTTTCTTGGCAAAGCATATTGAATTCGCTAGCGTCTTCCCAAACGATATCATATAAAGCGATTCCCAATTGCTTTCTGATCTTTCCTGCAGTAGTGTGCATAAATGGATTAATCAATATGGAAACTATTCTAAGTGCTTCAGCAAGATTGTGAAGGCAAGTGTCTAAATTATCCTTTTGAGCCTCATCCTTAGCTAATACCCAAGGCATTTTCTCATCAATGTACTTGTTCGCTCTTCTAATAACTACCCATATTTCTTCTAAAGCCATGTTGAAAGCGAACTTATCCATTTGAGCATCAACCTTGTCAGCTGCACCGATAGCAATCTTCTTCAAATCCTTGTCGAACTCATCTTCGATCTTTGCATCTGGAATGATTCCATCATTGTATTTTTCAATCATGGATACAGTTCTGGATACAAGGTTTCCAAGGTCATTTGCAAGGTCGAAGTTTAATCTCTTAAGCATAACTTCGTTGTTGAAATGGCCATCTTGTCCAAATGTATATTCTCTTAACAAGAAATATTTTAAAGCATCAACGCCGTATCTGTCGATTAATACTACTGGGTCAATTACATCTACGCCCTTGTTAGCTTTTGACTTGGAAATCTTTCCGCTATCGCCCATTAATAACCATCCATGGCCCAAAACCTTTTGAGGTAGTGGTTCATCAATTGACATTAGAATTGCAGGCCAAATGATTGAGTGGAATCTAACGATTTCCTTACCTACAAGGTGAACATTAACTGGCCAGTATTTTTCATACTTTTCAGGTTCATCTGGGTATCCCAAAGCTGTAATGTAGTTTGTAAGAGCATCTAACCATACATAGATTACATGCTTGTCATCAATTGGAACTGGAATTCCCCAGTCAAATGATGTTCTTGAAATACATAAATCGTCTAGTCCTTGGTTAATAAATCCAAGCATTTCATTTCTACGACTTGCTGGTTGTAGGAATTCGTCCCCACTAAGTAGCTCAATTAATCTGTCTTGGTATTTTGAAATCTTGAAGAAGTATGCTTCTTCCTTAGCCTTTTGTACTGGTCTGCCACAGTCAGGGCAACAACCATCTACCAATTGGCTTTCAGTCCAGAATGATTCACAAGGTGTGCAATATAAGCCTTCATATTCGCCCTTGTAAATATCCCCTTTTTCATACATCTTCATGAAGATTTGTTGAACTCTCTTAACGTGGCGAGGTTCAGTTGTTCTAATGAAATCATCGTAGGAAATTTCCATTGTCTTCCAAAGGTCCTTAATTCCTTCAACGACTTCATCAACATATTCTTGAGGTGTAACGCCCTTAGCTTCAGCTAAAGTTTGGATCTTTTGTCCGTGCTCGTCAGCACCTGTTAAAAACATTACGTCATATCCTGTTGCTCTTTTGTATCTAGCCATAGCGTCAGCCATAACTGTACAATAAGTGTGACCTACATGAAGGTTCGCACTTGGATAATAAATTGGTGTACTAATGTAATACTTCTTTTTTTCTGTCATTTTTCTTCCTTTCGTCTGCCAAATGGGGCAGCCCATAATAGTTGAGTATATTATACCACTAAATGC
>JAKSSL010000039.1 GCA_024403115.1 Clostridia bacterium | reverse complement strand
CCCCACAAAAAAACGGGACTCTTACGAGTCCCGCTAAGTTAATCATTTAAGATTATTGTTGTTCGCCTCTCATTTCAGCTAATGCCTTCATTGCTACTTCGTGAGCATCTTCTGGAGCTTCAGCTACAGGGCCCTTAACTAACTTTCTGAAGATGTTAGTTCTTGAACCGTCAGCGTAGATGATGTTAGCACCATATGATACTGTTAATAGAGCAAATAGAGGGTTGATGATGTTCATGAAGCAGAATGGAAGATATTCTAATGTTGATACTCCAAGAACACCTGAGTGGTAAGCACCACATGATGACCAAGGAACTAGTGGTGACCATAGAGTACCACAGTCTTCTAGAGTTCTTGATAACATGTTTCTGCTTAGACCCATTGCATCATACTTATCCTTGTACATTGCTGCAGGGATGATTAATCCTAAGTATTGGTCGCACATTGTTGTGATACAGAATGCGCCAGTAACCATTGTTACTGCTACTAATTGGAATGGAGTCTTTACCTTCTTGATTAGTGCGCCTAGTAATGATTCTACAGCACCAATTGTTTGAAGGATACCACCGAATCCAACTGCTACGATTACTAAGTTGTTAGTCCATAGCATGCTGTCCATACCACCACGGTTAACTAGAGCGTTGAATAATTCGTTGTCAGTTTCAGCTTCATATCCATAGTGAAGCATTGTGATACAATCTGAGAATCCAGCGCCTTGGAAGATAACTGCGAATAATGCACCAACGAATGATAGTAATACTACTGCTGCAAGTGCAGGAACCTTCAATACTGCTACTACGATGATTAAGATGAATGGAATTAATAGAACAGGGCTCATGTAATCATAGTGTCCCATGATTGTGCTTTGAAGTCCTTCTACTAAGTTAGTATCGTAGTTACCTGATTGAGTAAATGAAATAACTGCGTAAATGATGATTGCTATTACCAAGCTAGGGAATGTAGTTGTAACCATTGCTCTAACGTGGTCAAACAATCCTGTTTGAGCTGAACCAGCTGCTAAGTTTGTTGAGTCTGATAATGGTGAGAACTTATCACCACAGCAAGCTCCTGATAATACCATACCAGCTACTAGACCAGGGTTTAATCCCATTGTAGCACCCATTGACATGAATGCAATACCTAGTGTTGCTGTTACTGTCCATGCTGAACCTAGTGCGACACCTACGATAGCGCAAAGGATACAAGCTAATGGTAAGAAAGCGGCTGGGCTTACGATTTCAAGACCATAGTATACTACTGCTGGAATTGACCCGCACCATGTGAATGAACCAATTAGCATACCTACGCAAAGGATGATGATAATTGCTTCTAGTGATTGGTTAACAGCGTTTAATCCGCCTGCTAACATTTCCTTGTAAGAATATCCGTAGAACTTACCAACTAACATTGCTACTGCGCAAGCGATAAGTACAGGGATGTGTGGATCTTGGCCCCAATCTAAGATGTAGTTAGGGATCATAATTCCTAATAGTACAAGTACAGGAATTAATCCAGCAAACTTACCAGGAAGACGACGTTCAGTGTTTTCTGCCATCTCGTTTTTCCTCCTTAAAAAGCTTTTTAAAAATAAAAAAGAGGTATATCAAAATATTACTATTTTAACATACCCCTATACTTGTATACAGTATAAAGTTTTTAATTATGCTTGTCAACCGTTTTTTTTGAAATTCTAGGCTCTTGGGAAGGTTTTATCATAAACATCCTTGATTCTTGTTTTCTTTACTGAAAGATATATTTGTGTAGCCATAATATCTTCATTTCCAAGCAACTCTTGAAGTGTTTTTACATCAGCTCCATTTAGCACCATATGCGCTGCAAAAGAGTTTCTAATTAGTTGTGGAGTTACCTCCTTCTCAATGCCAGCCTCTTGGCCGTATTGCTTTACAAGCTTCCATATTCCTTGGCGTGTTAAAGCAGTGCCATAGAAATTTAAGAATAATGGCACATCCTTTTCCTCTGTCAAAAGCAAAGCGTCTCTGGCATTATCGATATAATTTGAAATTGCTATTTTGGCCATAGAACCTAAAGGAATAATTCTTGCAGCACCATGGTTTCCACTGCAAGTTATAAAGCCTACAACCAAGTTTACATCCTCAGGCTTTAATTCCAATAGCTCGCTTACCTTCATTCCTGTAGCATATAGTAATTCCAAAATAGCTTTGTCACGCATAGCTTTTACAGTATCACCATCTGTAGCATCCAAAAGCTTTTCAACCTCATCCATTGAAAGATAGTCCAAAGTTTTTCTCTCAATCTTTGGAGATTTAATACCTTCTGTAGGATCCTTTTCGCACAAGCCTTTGCTCATCAAGAACTTGAAATAAGCACGGATTGCAGAAAGCTTACGGTTAATAGTCGCTGTAGATACTCCTGCTTTTTTAAGATAAAGCACGTATTTTACAACTTCGCCATTTTCAGCCTCTACGATATCCTTCTTCAAATACTTTTCAAAAGCTCTTAGGTCTCTTCCATATGCCAAATATGTGTTTTCCGATTTCTTGTTCTTTAATTGTTCTAAAAATTCATTAAGCATTGTTCTTCATCCATAGAATTCCAATTAGAGTTTTGGAGTCTTCTATCTTTCCTTCATTTATCATTTCCATCAATTCATCTAATGAATAAAATTCCAAATCGATGGATTCATCATCATCTAAATCTCTCGCACCCATGCTCAAATCTGTAGCGTGATACATATACAGCATCTCTGAAGAATACCCCAAAGCTGGATAGAATTTCATCAAAAATTCCATGTTTTCAGCTCTTATTCCTGTCTCTTCTCGAAGCTCCCTGTAGGCACAATCAATTGGCTCCTCGCCAGGATCGATTTTACCAGCTGGAAGCTCTAGAATAACCTTATTTGCGGGTTTTCTGAATTGCCTTTCGATAGCTATTTTGCCGTCCTCTCTTTGGGCGATAATTACAGCTGCTCCACCGTGTTTTATGATCTCACGAGTTGCTGTGCCACCCTCAACTGTAACCGTCTCTTTGTACAGTTTTACAACGGCTCCATCATATATTAATTTGCTGTCTAAAGTCTTTTCTTCGAAAACCATAATATTTTACCTTTAATAGTAAATATATTATACAACAATTATAGTAAAAACGACAAAGATTTTTTAAAAAATTCTTGCATTTTTATTGGTGTTTTAGTATAATAGCGTAAAGGCGGACTCCCCTGTCCGTCTATCAATCTCTAATCCCAATACCCCTTTTGGACAAAATAGACTGCAACAGCAGTCTATTTTGCTTTATTGATTATGAAAACTATACTAAAAGAAACACAAGTTGAACAATTTAATAGTGGGATTTTAGACTCATATTTTAAGGATTTAAAGCTTTGCTTTTTCGATATTGAGGCTACCGGTCTCAGTCCAAAATATTGCAGTCTAATTATGGGTGGCTTTGCCTGGTATGAAGATGGGCTTTTACATACAAAGCAGTTTTTGGCAGAGAACAAAAGCCATGAAAAAGAAGTGCTACAAGCCATTAAAGAAGAGCTGGCACAATTCGATGTTATCGTAAATTTTAACGGTCGTCACTACGACATGCCTTTTGTCAAAGAACGCTTTAAGAAATTCGGTCTAATATATGAGGAACCTCTATATGTCTTTGACATATATCTGCTGCTTGCTCGATTCTCCGGTTTAAGAAAAGCCTTGCCTCACCTAAATCAAAAGACTGTTGAACGCTACTTTGATTTGACTCCTAGAATGGATGAGATTTCAGGAAAAGATAGCGTCATTCTTTACGGCGAGTACGAGGAAACTCAGGATCATCGTTTGGAGCAAGTAATACTTCTTCACAACTATGAAGATATAGTTAATCTTTACAAGCTGATGGTTTCCACAAAAGTGATGGATCTACACAAGGCTTTCAATAAAATGGGTTTGCCTGTTAACAGTAAGCATTTTGGCGACCTGCAAATAACAAGGATTCATTTTAACGGAAATGTCCTTGAACTTGAAGGAAGCCAACACAATGATTCGCCAATAGATTATGTATATTATCCAGTGGATGACTTTGATCTAAAATATGATTTCACATCCCACGATAAAAGCTTTAGATTTTCTATCCCTGTAGAAGCAAAGGGTAAAAGCCGTTACATCAACCTATACAAACTGAATCTTCAAGGCGATAGACTCTCCTACTTGGGAGGCTATTCCAACGATTTCCTTATCCTTCGTGATGAGGACCAAGTGCAATATGAAGAAGTAAATCGTTTAATCCAAGGAATGTTTGAAGAAATATAAAAGCTGCAAGGTGTAAATTCACCTAGCAGCTTTTTTGGT
>JAKSSL010000038.1 GCA_024403115.1 Clostridia bacterium | reverse complement strand
GGCCCCATGGTCAAGCGGTCTAAGACATCGCCCTTTCACGGCGGTAACCCGGGTTCGATTCCCGGTGGGGTCACCACTTAAGTTGATACTTCGGTATCAACTTTTTTTATTGATTTTATATGCCCTTAGGTATATAATATAAATGTAGGTTTTTGTTTTTAAAAATTTATTAATATATGAAAGAAGGAAATTAAAAGATGTTTGAAAATTTAGTAGAAATCCTAAAGAAGGATCACAGAACTATCGTATTCACAGAAGGTTCAGATGCTAGAATTCTTGAAGCAACAGACAGACTTAAGAAGGATGGATTCTTAACTCCAATTCTTGTAGGTAATGTTGACGAAGTAAAGAAAGCTGCTAAGGATGGCGGTTTTGACATCGAAGGAATCCAAATTATCGATCCATTAACTTATGACAAGATGGATGAAATGGTTGACCTTATGGTTGAATTAAGAAAAGGTAAGATGTCACCAGAAGATTGCAAGAAGAATCTTCAAAAAGGAAACTATTTCGGTACAATGCTTGTAAAGATGGGCGTTGCTGATGCTTTACTAGGTGGTGCTACTTATTCAACTGCAGATACAGTTAGACCAGCTCTTCAATTAATCAAGACTAAGCCTGAAAACAATTCAGTATCATCATGCTTCGTACTTGTAAGAGAAGTCGAAGGCGAAACTGAAATCATTGCTATGGGTGACTGTGCAATTCAAATCGAACCAAATGAAGATGAAATCGCAGAATGTGCTGTTGAAACTGCAAAGACTGCAAAGGTATTTGGTGTTGATCCTAAGGTTGCAATGTTATCATACTCAACAAAGGGCTCAGGTAAGGGCGAATGGGTTGACAAGATGGTTAACGCTACAGCAAAGGCTAAGGCTTTAGCTCCTGATTTAGCTATCGATGGCGAATTACAAGTTGACGCTGCTGTTTCACCAGTAGTTGCAAAGACTAAGTGCCAAGGTTCACCAGTTGCTGGACAAGCTAATATCTTCATCTTCCCAGAAATCAACGCTGGAAACTGTGGATACAAGATTGCTCAAAGATTCGGTGGATTTGCAGCTTATGGCCCAATTCTTCAAGGCTTAAACGCTCCTATTAATGACTTATCAAGAGGATGCGATGCTGACGAAGTTTACAACATGGCTATCATCACTGCAGCTTTAAAGTAATTTGAGATATTTAAAGCAGCTCATTAATGGGCTGCTTTTTTAGGAGAAAAAATGAAAAAACGCATTATTTTATTTTTAATATTTTGCTTAGTTTTAACTGCAAGTGTTCCTGCTTTTGGAAGCAGCAAAACAAATATGGAAAGATTTGTTAGACACGCGTCAAATCACGTGGGAGACAATTACAAGTCTTTTAAGGATAGAAAGAGCTTTACCAGCGATTGGTGTGTTCAATTTATTGAGCATTGCTCCAATCAGGCCGGTTTAAAGAAAGCCATTCCAACCAGCGGATGTTATTATGTCAATGACATTGCGTATAATATGGTAAATAAAAAGGGTGCTACTATCGTCTTTGTTAACAAAAAATTCTATGACAAAAAGAAATCATATTTTGCTGGCAAGAAAAAGTTTAACACTTCATATAAGCCAAGAAAGGGCGACTTGATTATTTTCAGTGATACAAGTCTTTATTACTGGCAACACATAGGAATTGTTAGAGCTAATTGCAGCAGTAATTTGAGAAATGTTCCAACAATTGAGGGAAATACTTACCCTGATGGCTTTAAGAAATCTAAAATGACTTATAAGACTTCTCATGTAATGAAGAAGTATCGCAATGACCATAAGTACAAAAATGCAAAGTATAATAATCTATATATAGTTGCGTACATAAAACCTAAGTATTAACGGAATCCTCTCCATTTTGGAGAGGTTTTTTCTTGGAAATCAGACAAAGTGTCGAAATAATTCACAGTCACAAGTTGAAGAATAGTATATAATGTCCCTTAACAAATTTTTGAAAGGGGATTATATATGGACAATAAAGAATTAGGAAAGCTTGGAGAAGAATTTACTTCTAAGCTTTTGGTTAGGAAGGGGTATAGGATTATATGCCGCAATTTCTCTTGCAAATTCGGCGAAATTGATATAGTTGCAGTTAAAAATGATATTCTATACTTTTGCGAGGTAAAAACCCGTCAGAACCTGAATTTTGGCGTTCCTAGCGATGCTGTAACAGCGGGGAAAAGGATGCATATGAAGAATGCGGCAAGCTACTATATGCAGTTGAGTCGCTACAATTATATGGCTTTTGAATTTAAGGTTATTGAGATTTTAATTAATGAGATTGATGAGGTATTTATATGATTAGAGTAAAGACAGCTGTCCTACATGGTATTGAAGGACAGGAGGTAAGTGTGGAGGTGGACCTTAAAAATGGCCTACCAGGTTTAATTGTCATAGGTCTAGGGGATACGGTGGTTAAAGAGGCAACTGAGAGAATCAAAGGTGCGATTATTAATAGCGGATATCATTATCCTCACGGCAAGATTATTGTGAATTTGGCTCCTGCAGATTTGAGAAAGCGTGGAAGTCATATGGAATTGGCTGTAGCCATTGGAATTCTAGGGGCTACCGGCCAAGTGAATCTAAGTCGTGGGCGAAATTGTGCTTTCTTCGGTGAGTTGTCTTTAAGCGGAGAGATTCTCCCAATCAAAGGCCTAGTTCCCTTGACATATGGCCTCAAGAATAGGGGGAAATACATAATTCCTCGTGGAAACTATTACGAAAAAGATCTTATCCAAGGGGAGATTTTGCCATTTTCTTCTTTAAAAGCAGTATGCGCCTATTTAAATTATGGCGAGAAAGAGGACATACCTGATTCTAGTTTAGATGACGAACTGGAAAGGGATTCCCTTGATTTTGCTGATGTTCACGGACAGGAACAGCTGAAAAGGGCAGCTTTAATTTCAGCGGCAGGTCATCATCCCATGCTCATGGTGGGAAGCCCTGGCACAGGGAAAACTATGGTAGCTAGAAGAATCCCAAGCTTGCTAGGAGAAATGAGTCAAAAAGAAATGGTGGAAACGGGTATTGTGTACTCAGTTTTAGCTAAGAAGAGTGGTTCTACAAGGCCATTTAGAGAACCATATTATCGAATAAGTCAATCAGCTTTAACAGGAGGAGGCCAAATACCATTGCCAGGGGAAATTTCTTTGGCCCACAATGGAGTCTTGTTTTTAGATGAATTAGGGGAGTATGACAACAAGGTTTTGAATGCTCTTAGAACTCCCATTGAGGATAAGAAAATATCCATATCCAGGCAGGGGGATGTGTACACTTTCCCTTGCGACTTTCTATTAATTGCAGCTGCAAACCCTTGCAAATGCGGGTATTTGGGAGATGACAGGCACAAATGTACTTGTACGGCGGCGGAGATTGAAAACTATAAAAAGAAGTTGGCGGGGCCTCTTGCAAACAGGATAGATATTAATATATTTGTTCCCAATATAGATTATGATGCTTATAGACACGATAAGGGTTTAAGCACTGAGGAAATGTTGGAAGTGATTGAAAGGGCTCGTCTTGCTCAGGAAAGAAGATATAAAGATTTGGATATTTCATATAACAGTCAGCTTCAGTCTGCTATGATAGATAAGTACTGCAAATTAAGCGAGGATTGCGAAAGGGTGTTAAAGGAGGCTTATGATAAGTTTAAGCTGAATCCTAGAACTTGTGAGAAGGTTATAAAGCTGGCTAGAACCATAGCTGACATTGAGGGAAAAGAAGATATAGAACTTTCTCACATTATGGAAAGTTTATCTTATAGAAGTATTGAAAATTTATATGGAGGAGATTGATGAAAATATTTGAAATTGGAATTAATGATGGTGAATATCCCAAGCTTTTAAAGGAAACCAGTGATCCTCCTGAAAAGATTTATGCTTGCGGAAATTTAGATCTTTTAAATGATAAAATGATTTCCATAGTGGGATCTAGGAAGTGCTCAGAATACGGTAAAAATGTTGCTTACAAGCTGGGAGAACAGCTTGCAAATAACGGGGTCACCGTCGTGAGTGGGCTCGCTCTTGGTATTGACAGTTTTGCTCATCGTGGGGCTTTAAATGGAGAGGGAAAAACCATAGCCGTTTTGGCCTGCGGGATAGATCAATACTATCCCATGCAAAATCACAGCTTACAGGATAGGATTTATAAGGAGGGTTTAATTATCTCAGAAAAGCCTGGGAACTATAAGGCGAAAAACTATGATTTTCCAAGGAGAAATCGCATAATAGCTGGGCTGAGCTTGGGCACCTGCATAGTTGAAGCTGCTGTAAAAAGCGGTTCCCTGATAACTGCAAGCTTTGCTTTAAACGAAAATCGACAGGTCTATGCTGTGCCTGGAAACATTACTAATATGCAAAGTTTTGGAGCTAATCAGTTAATAAAAGAAGGGGCCTTATGTGTGACTGGCTTTAACGACATCTTGTATGACTTGGGAATAAATCCTGATAAGAGTAGTAATGATTTAAGTTGAAAAGGAGAGAAGTAGTATGGAAATAGGTAATATTACGCCGTACATACCAGAGAAAGACACTTCTAACATAAAAAGTAAACTTACAAGTGCGTATTCTGAAAAAGATGATGCAAAGTTAAAAGAGGCTTGTCAAGGTTTTGAATCT
>JAKSSL010000037.1 GCA_024403115.1 Clostridia bacterium | reverse complement strand
AATCAAGTCCAAGGGCCTCTCCTTTTCACTCACAAGGATTTAAGCGGTCCTTCAATTTTGCACGTATCACGTTATGCAAATGATGACGACAAGCTTTATATAAACTATCTTCCTGATTACAATGTGGAAAGCTTGCGCCAATTATTTATGAGCGCAAAAAATGAGGAGCCAAAGCTTTACCTTTGGAAATTCCTGCACAGAGAATTTAATCTGCCTACTAGCTTTTGCAAGCTTTTCGCAAAGCGCTTTAACTTAGGTGAAAGCGAGTTTTCAGCCATAACAAAATCAGATATAAATGAGCTTTGCCAGCACCTGTGTCACGATGAATTTACCCTAAAGCCTTTTACAGCAAAAGACTTTAACAAGGCTATGGTGTCAGCAGGCGGTGTGAATCTTAAGGAAATCGATTTGAAAGATATGTCACTTAAAAAATGGCCTGATATACACGTAATCGGCGAAGCTTTAGACGTGGACGGAGATACTGGCGGTTACAATCTGCAGTTCGCCTGGTCCAGCGCTAGAATGGCTCAATAAAGCAATAAAAAGCAATAAAAAATGCCCTTTTTATGAAGGGCATATTTTTTATTCTGGTTTCCATGAACTCTTAAGTGGAACGATTTGGTTAAATACCAATTCGTCTTCTGTACAAAGTTTTGTATCAGCGCAATAGTATCCGTGTCTGAAGAATTGATATCTGTCGCCAGGCTTTGTTTCCTTAATTGAAGGTTCTGCATATGCAGTAATGACCTTCATTGATTCAGGATTTGTTACAGCTCTGCCGTCTTCGCCGAAGTCCATTAGATAATCTAATTCTCTAATCTTGATTGGAACTGCAGTTGTTGCTTCTACAAAGTGAATAGTTCCCTTTACCTTTCTGCCAGTAAAGCCTGAACCGCTCTTTGTTTCAGGATCATATGTGCAGTGTAGTTCCTTAATGGAACCATCTTCGTTCTTAACAACTTCGTTGCACTTTACAAAGTAAGCAGCTTTTAGTCTTACTTCGTTGCCTGGGAACAATCTAAAGTACTTCTTTACAGGTTCTTCCATAAAGTCAGCACCATCAACCCAAATTTCTCTTGAGAAAGGAATTTCTCTTTGGCCTAATTCAGGCACATTGCCATTGTTTTCAATTGGCAACATTTCAACTTTTCCTTCAGGATAATTGTCGATAATAACTTTTATAGGATCGATTACAACGTTTTTGTTGCAAACCTTGTCCTTCAAATCATCTCTTACGAAATGTTCAAGCATACCAATATCAACTGTGGAATTTGCTTTTGCAACACCTATTTCCTCACAGAAATTTCTGATTGCTTCAGGAGTATAACCTCTACGTCTAATACCTGCAATTGTAGGCATTCTTGGATCATCCCAGCCATCAACTACACCGTCGTCTACCAAAGCCTTAAGATATCTCTTTGACATTACTGTGTGAGTTAAGTTAAGTCTTGCGAACTCGATTTGTTGAGGTGGATTTGGCCACCAACCAACATTATTAACAACCCAATCATATAGTGGTCTATGGTCTTCAAATTCCAAAGTACAGATTGAATGAGTGATTCCTTCAATAGCGTCCTCAATAGGATGTGCAAAGTCATACATTGGATAGATGCACCATTTATCACCTGTATTATGGTGAGTTGCGTGAGCAATTCTATAGATAATTGGGTCTCTCATATTAATGTTAGGAGAAGCCATATCAATCTTTGCACGTAAAGTCTTTTCTCCATCAGCATATTTGCCTGCCTTCATTTCTTCGAAAAGGCGAAGATTTTCTTCAACGCTACGATTTCTGTAAGGGGATTCCTTACCAGGCTCAGTCAAAGTACCTCTGTACTCTCTCATTTCGTCAGCAGTAAGCTCGCAAACGTATGCTTTGCCTTGCTTGATAAGCTCAACTGCAGCATCGTACATTGTATCAAAATAATCGGAAGCCCATAGTCTAGCATCCCACTCAAATCCTAGCCATCTTACGTCTTCTTCGATGGAGTTAATATATTCCATGTCTTCTTTTACAGGATTTGTGTCATCATAACGCAAATTACATTTTCCATGATATTTCTGCGCTGTTGAGAAATTTAAACAAATAGACTTTGCGTGTCCAATGTGTAAATATCCATTTGGCTCTGGTGGGAATCTTGTGATTACCTTATCGCCATTTTTTCCAGTCGCTAAATCATCATCAATGATTGCGTGTATAAAGTTTCTGCTTTCTTCTGCCATGGCAGCTTCCTCCTTTTTTTTAGTATAACAAATCTATTATATCAAAGTTCCAGGCTTTTTGTAAAGCACTACAACGCCCAATCTTTACATTTTTCAACGGCTTTATGCCATCCGGCCAAAGCTTTCTCGCGGCTATTTTCATCCATTTGAGGACTGAATCGCTTGGACACTTGCCAATTCTCCAATATCTCGTCAGTGTCTTTATAGTATCCTGTGGCTAGTCCTGCCAAATATGCCGCACCCAAAGATGTGGTTTCAATATTTGTAGGTCTAACAACCTCCTTGTTCAAAAAGTCGGCTTGCATCTGTAAAAGCAAATTGTTGGCACTAGCACCACCATCGACTTTTAAATCCACCAAATCTACTTCCATAGCATCTATTAAATCCCTAACCTGAAAAGCTATGGACTCTAAAGTGGCTCTCACCAAGTGGTTCTTGTTCACATCACGTGTAATTCCAAGGACTGCGCCCCTTGCATAAGGGTCCCAATAAGGTGCACCCAATCCTACAAAAGCAGGCACCATGTAAACACCTTTGGAATCTGGAACTGACAACGCCATGGCCTCCGACTCTGCAGAGTGCTCGAAAATGTTCAAGCCATCCCTCAACCAATGCAAAGCTCCCGCACATACAAATACGGAGCCTTCCAAAGCATAGGTAACTTTTCCATTAAGTCCCCAAGCAATAGTTGTTAACAAGCCTTTCTCAGAGCATATAGCCTTTTCACCTATATTCATTAGCAGGAACGCTCCTGTGCCATAGGTATTCTTGGCTTCCCCCTCCTTGAAACAAGTCTGTCCAAACAAAGCGCACTGCTGATCTCCTGCAGCTCCAGCTATTCTAATAGGTCCACCGAATATTTCAGCTAAGCTTTCTCCATATATCTCGCTGGATTGAACAGGCTTAGGAAGCATAGGTTTTGGAATATCCAATAAAGCCAACAATTCCTCATCCCATTTCAAGTCATGAATATTAAAAATCATAGTTCTACTAGCATTGGAATAATCTGTAACATGAGCCTTTCCGCCTGTAAGTTTCCATATTAGCCAAGTCTCCACAGTGCCGAAGCACAGCTTGCCTTCCTCAGCCAAAGCTCTCGCTCCCTCAACATTCTCCAAAATCCAGCGGATTTTTGTACCACTGAAATATGGATCTATAATCAAGCCAGTCTTGCTTTGAATCATTTCTTTCAAGCCTTCTTGCTCCAAACTATTGCAATAGTCAGCAGTTCTTCTGCACTGCCAAACAATAGCTCTATAAACCGGTTCACCTGTCTCCTTGTTCCAAACTATGGTAGTTTCTCTTTGGTTTGTAATTCCAATTGAATCTATATCCTTGTAGCTTAGATTGGCTTTTTTAAGAGCATCTCTAGCAACATAAACCTGAGTCTCCCAAATTTCATTTGGATCCTGTTCTACCCATCCATCCTCAGGGTATAACTGCTCAAAACCCTTTTGACTCATAGCTATCATATTGCCTTTTCTATCGTAGATGACTGCTCTTGAGCTTGTTGTGCCCGCATCAAAAGCCATAATATACTTTCCCATTTTATCCTCCTAAACGAACTCACACATTATATCGTTGGATTCTTCGATATATTTTTCATTGATAATTAGATGATTATCCCTAAGTATCAGCTTTTCATCCTGCAAAAACTTATCAATGACATCCCTAATATCCTTGTAGTAATCCCAGAAATTTACTGAACATACTTGACGAAATCTGTCTAAATCCAGTCCTGTTCTTAATCTCAATGCTGTAAAAACACATTCTCCCGCAATGTCTTGAAGGCTTTCCGCCTCATGGTTTACATCCAAGCTTGGGTACTTTTCCAAATCTCTCCTATTTTCGAAATGGCACTTTCCATCAAAGGAACTGGCTCCCAGTCCAAGACCTATATACTCTTCCATATTCCAATACTTCATATTGTGTTTACACTGAAAGCCTGGTAGCGACGCATTAGATATTTCGTAATGAACGTAGCCATTCCCCTTTAAAAGCTCCAAGCTTTTATAGTACATAGCTTTTTCCCTATTAATATCCGGAACCTCCAATGTACCATCTTTATACTTTTCATAAAAAGGACTGCCCTCTTCAATTTGCAAAGTGTAAAAAGATATGTGATTTGGCCTAAGCCTAATAGCCTCTTTTAAAGTTCCTTCCCAATCCTCCAGAGTTTGAGATGGCACGCCACACATAAGATCCAGATTAATATTGTCGAAGCCCGCTTCCCGAGCCATGGCATAAGCATCATAGGCGTCCTGACTGCTATGAACCCTTCCCAGCGCTTTCAAAATCTTGTCATCAAAGCTTTGCACGCCTATGCTCAATCTATTTATTCCAAGTCGCCTGAACTCTAACAATTTTTCTTTGGTAAAGCTAGCCGGATTCCCTTCAATGGTAATCTCAGCATTTTCATCAAAGTTTATATGCTCCAGAATCCTTTCAAGCTGCTTAGTCGGAAGCAGACTCGGTGTTCCGCCTCCAATAAAAAGAGTATCCGCCACTACATTCACAAGGCGGTGGTCCATTTCTTCTATTAACTTGTCCACATATTTTTCCATTTCCTCTTCGCTGGTACATGGCCACGATAAAAAGCCACAATAATCGCATTTTTTCAAGCAAAAAGGAATGTGAACATAAACTCCAGTCATGCCATTCTCCTCGTTTTAATTATATATTTTTTTGGAAAAACTAGCAAGTTAGCTAACCAAAGTGGTGGGATTTTTCATCTCCGACGGCTGAAACCGTTGAAACTTCGTCGAGCAGATGAAAAATGCTCCGTTAGATTGTACAAATGCGGTGGGATTTTTCATCTCCGACGCTTGGAACCGTTGAAACTTCGTCGAGCAGATGAAAAATGCTCCGTTAGATTGTACGAATGCGGTGGGATTTTTCATCTCCGACGCCTGGAACCATTGAAGCTTCGTCGGGCAGATGAAAAATCTTCCTATCTCATGC
The DNA here is from genome assembly GCA_024403115.1 of Clostridia bacterium. Classification (GTDB taxonomy): domain Bacteria; phylum Bacillota; class Clostridia; order Peptostreptococcales; family Anaerovoracaceae; genus JAKSSK01. The sequence goes on along the minus strand of JAKSSL010000037.1, from coordinate 30 downwards.
TACAAATGGCCCACATTTTTCATCTCCGAC
>JAKSSL010000036.1 GCA_024403115.1 Clostridia bacterium | reverse complement strand
CGGTGAGCTCTTACCTCACCATTTCAACCTTACCACAGCCTAACTGTTTCGGCGGTATGTTTCTGTTGCACTTTCCCTATAGTTACCTACGGCGGACGTTATCCGTCATCTTTGCTCTGCGGAGCCCGGACTTTCCTCACTTGCTCCAAAAACAAGCGCGATTGTCTGGCCTACCCAATATTTAATCAAAGCTATATTCTTGTGAAAGGATTAATATCCTTTTGTGAAAGTATGAACAAATTCTCGTCCACATCGCTTGCAAGCATCATGCATAAGAAAGCTTCTGAGAAAATCATTTCACTAGCATAATGTCCTAAATCTACCACTGCCAAACCTAATTCCTTAGCTTTTCTAGCATCGTGATATTTTACATCGCCAGTTATAAGCAGGTCGCATCTATCCGCAACTACCTCTTCAATGAAGTCTGCTCCAGCCCCTGTGCAAATTGCTACTTTTGAAATCATTCTGTCTGGATCACCAACCAATTGAAAGAAGGATTTGTCAACGCCCAATTTGAAACTGAAAACGTCCACCAAATCTCCCAATCTCTTAGGATCGTTATACCAGCCGTGTCTCAAGATGCCTTTATTATCAGGATACTTTGCCACTACCATATCAACTGCCAAAACTGTTCCAAGGAAATCATTGTTTCCTCCAAATATGGCATCAAAATTAGTATGGCAAGAGTATACGGAAATATTATGGGAGATCAACTTGTTTGCAAGTTTTCCCACATAAGTGTTAACGTCCATGGTCTTTTGCCCTGTAAAGAAAAGCGGATGATGAGTGATTATCAAATCAGCTCCAAGCTCAATCGCCTCATCAATTGTCTCGCTTGTAATTTCCAAAGCGACCAAGACCTTATCAACTTCCTCTGCACCTGTATAAATTTGTATTCCGCAGTTGTCCCACTCTTCTTGTATTTCAAGAGGACAAGCTTTTTCGATTTCTTTTATAAGCTCTTTAAATTTCATTTATCATTTCCTCCAGACGATTAATTATCATCTCGTGTTTATGAATTTCTTCGGCAACATCTTTGCCCTTGTGGAGTCTGCTCAGTAGCAGCTTTTCCTTCGAAAGCTTCCACTGCAAATATTCGGGAAGCAATTCTTCTCGCCATGTTAAAAGCTCAGGAGGATACAAGTAGTCCAAATCGGAGCACTTCTCACTTGCCCCAGCTTCCGCTACAATTATCTCCCAAATAAAACGATTTTCTCTTGTTAAATATTCATGGCTTATGGTAAAACCATTCTCCCTTAAAAAGCGTCTGAGCAATTCGGGGTGATTTCGAGGCTGCAGGATTAAGCGCACTTGCTTCGCAAGTTCAATACTATCTTCAAGTATTTTACACATGAGCTCGCCACCCATACCGGCAAGAACTATGACATCAACCTCGCCAAGCTTTAGAATCTTCAAGCCATCTCCCCAACGGAAATCCTCTTCCTTTGGTCTAGGATTGTAGTTTTTCCCATTTTCAATGGCTTTGTTTAAAGACTCACGGCTCACATCGCCAAGGACCACATGGGGACTTATACCTTTTTCATATAGGTATAAAGGTAGATATCCGTGGTCAGTACCAATGTCTGCCACAGACTCCCCAGCTTTTACCAAGTCAGCAATTAATTGCAGTCTATCACTTAATCTATTCACTAATCTAGGTATCCTTCTAACTTCTTCTTTCTATTTGGATTACGCATTTTACGAATAGCTTTTGCTTCTATTTGACGAATTCTTTCTCTAGTTACATTGAACTCTTGTCCAACTTCTTCCAAAGTTTTTGGAACGCCACCGTTCAAACCGAATCTAAGCTCGATAACTCTCTTTTCTCTTTCTGTAAGAGTATCCAAAACTTCCTTGATTTGCTCTTTTTCCATAGTGTATGAAGCTGCTTCAACAGGAGAAGGAGCATTGTTATCTGGAATGAAATCTCCTAGATGGGAATCTTCCTCTTCACCTATTGGTGTTTCCAAGGAAACGGGTTCTTGGTTAATCTTTTGAATTTCTCTTACCTTTTCAGGTGTTACACCCATTTCTTCTGCAATTTCTTCAACGGATGGTTCACGTCCATATTTTTGAACCAATTGACGTGAAATTCTAAGCATCTTGTTAATTGTTTCAACCATGTGAACTGGGATACGAATAGTTCTAGCTTGGTCAGCAATAGCTCTAGTTATAGCTTGTCTAATCCACCAAGTTGCATAAGTTGAGAACTTGTAGCCCTTAGTGTAGTCAAACTTATCAACGGCTTTAATCAAGCCTAGATTTCCTTCTTGAATCAAGTCAAGGAAGTGAAGTCCTCTGTTTGAATATCTCTTTGCAATACTTACTACCAATCTAAGGTTGGCTTCACAAAGGATTTGTTTTGCTCTCTCATCCCCTGCTTCCATTCTCTTTGCAAGTTCAACTTCTTCTTCACCACTTAACAACTTAACTTGACCTATTTCTTTTAGATACATTCTAACAGGGTCATCAATGGAAACACCGCTAAGAAGACTGTCATCCATTTCAAAGATCTCATCTTCTTCGTCCTTGTCTTCAACAACTAAATCATCATTGACCTCTACATCATCCAAAAGATCCTCGTCCAAAACTGTGTCAAAAGAAACAATCTCAATATCCTTTAGGATTAGTTCTTCTTGAATTTTGTCAATTGTATCGTTGTCGACAACATCGTTTTTCTCAAGGTAGTCTATTAAAGTTGCAGTTTCAATTTTATTGGAACCATCTGCCATTTCCTTTAATTCGGCAACTAATTCATTAATTTTTTCTTCAGTCATAAGAACCTCCTAAATATTCCATTTCTTCTTTTTCATTTGAATCTCTTCAAATTTCATCATTAGACTGTTTATTCTTTCTTGATCGTTATCAGCGTCTGCAGAAGCCATAAGCTTTTTCAGACTTTCTTCCTGATCTTTTATTTGTTTTATAGCCCAAGCTTTTATACTCTCGTTATATACCTCTTCAAGTTTAGCTCCAAGCTTTATCTCATCTATTATGCCCTTTAGCTTTGCGAACTCTTCAGCTTCCAAGTCCTCTTCAAAATCCTTCAATTCATAGGATCCGTTGGCTTCAAGCTTGTCCATTGCTATTGAGAAAACCTTTCTGCTAAAGTCTGCCATGATCATTTCGTCAAGCTCTGCAATTCTATTCAAATAACTGTGGTCTTTGAATACTAGTGCTAGCAGATTTTTCTCAATAGAATCAAGTGTGTCCTTGTCTTCAGTTTTTCGAGCTAAATAGCTTCTTTCCGCTTTTATATGAGTACCCTCATACTCACTGCGAATATATCCTTCTGAAAGGCCCAAATCCTTGGCCAGCTTCTTAATGTAAATATCCGCTTCAATTGGGCTAAAGCCTTTAAGGATTGCAATGGCATCGCTCATGTATTTAAGCTTGTCGTCATCGCTCTTAAGATTGTATTTAAGCCCTGCGCAGTACAATTTATACTCGGCTCCAGGAATGGCTTTGTCGATAATCTCAAGGAAAGCTTCCTTGCCGTTCTTCTTTACAAACTCATCGGGGTCCTTGCCGTCTGAAACGTGGCACACCTTTACTTCCAGGCCCTCTTTTCGCAAAATGTCGATGGCTCTTAAAGCAGCCTTTCTGCCCGCATCATCGGCATCGTAGCAAATAACGACCTTCTTTGCAAAGCGCTTAAGCACTCTCGCCTGTTCCTCTGTTAAAGAAGTGCCCGAGCTTGCAGTGGCATTGCACACACCATTTTGATAAAGCCCGATTACATCCATTTGGCCTTCCACCAAGATGGAATATCCACACTCTGATATATTGTTCTTTGTCAGGTTCAAGCCATATAGCACATTCTTTTTCTTGAATACCAAGCTTTCATCCGAGTTTAGATATTTTGGCATTTCATCTCCCAAAGCACGTGCTGTAAAACCAACAATTCTACCGCTAGGGTCGATTAATGGGAACATTACCCTATTTCTAAACTTGTCGAAAACCTTGCCCTTGCTATTGGTTTTTATTAAACTCAAAGTCTTAAGATCGGCTTCTGCTACCCCTTGAGTTTCCATATATTTTAGCAAGTCATCAAAGTTATCCTTGGAATATCCTATGCCGAATTTTGCCAATGTCTTATCGTCGATGCCTCTAGATTTCATATATGGATAAGCAGGATTTTTGCTTTGAGTGAAATTCTTAAAGTAGTGTATAGCCGCCATATTGTTAATGTCGTAGAACTTTTGACGCTTCTCCGAATTTGGGCTGCTTGTCTTTGGAAGCTCAATACCGTATTCCTGAGCCAGCTTTTCAACAGCTTGACCAAAAGGAATATTGTAGTATTTTCCCACAAAGCCAAAAACATTTCCCTTTGCTCCGCAGCCAAAGCAAGTGAATATTTGCTTGGTTTCGGACACGACAAAAGAAGGAGTCCTTTCCCCGTGGAATGGACAACAAGCCATGTAGTTTGTGCCACTCTTTTTCAGCGGAAGTACTCTTTGAACAACATCAACTATGTTAATTTGACTCTTTAAATCTTCAATTGTTTCCTGTGAATAAAAACCACCCATACTTATATATACGACAAAAAACAAAAAAACACTTTTTTTATTTCTAAAAAAAGTGTATTTTTTCAAATTATTAATCTCTAATATGTGCGTTAGGATCTACTTCCTCGTTTACTGTTTCAGCTTCCATATGTTCGCCTTCAATTATCTCTGCATCTTGAGCTTGAGCAGCTTCCATAGCCATTTGCTCTTCCCATTCTTTTTGGCGACGCTTACGACCTAAGTAGCTGTTCTTCTTGCCCATATCCTTTTCACGAACTAGAGGAACCTCTTCCATACGCTCATCCTTCCACTCTTCCTTAGGCTTGATAACATTTAATCCTATTAGCAAGCTGAACAGGAATGTTCCACAAAGGAAAATTGTAAAAGGTAATAGATATAGATTTCCAATAGGTGCTTTTAAATATGTTACTAGGAAGAAGATTCCTGCAACAAATAGTACCCATTTATATTTAACAAAAACACCTGCAATTGCTTGTCTAATGAAGAAAATTGCAATAGGAATTGATGTTAAAAATATGACAATATTTGTAGTTGTTAAATTATGTGCAAATTCATTCATAATTATTTCTCCGTTCTCAAAATCTAGCCTATATTTTATCATTATTACCCAATATTATCAAGTGGCATTTAATTGCATTTACTTTTTAATTGTGATATAATTTATTAAAACATATTGTTTAATAATTTTTTATAAAAAAAGGAGATATAACAATGGCAGAAGAAAAAATCACTTCAACACTTAGACTTAGAATGTCAGCAAAAGATGCTCACTACGGTGGCGAATTAGTAGACGGAGCTCACATGGTTCACCTATTTGGCGACGTTGCTACTGAATTACTTATCAAGTTAGACGGAGACGAAGGTCTATTCTGCGCTTATGACAACGTTGAATTCTTAGCTCCAACTTTCGCTGGTGACTACATCGAAGCTTACGGCGAAATCGACAAGATCGGTAACACTTCAAGACACATGAAGTTCGAAGCTAGAAAGGTTGTAGTTTCAAGAAAAGACATCAACGCATCAGCAGCTGATTTCTTAGAAGAACCAATCGTAGTAGCTAGAGCAACTGGTACTTGCGTAACTCCTAAGGAAATGAAGAGAAAATAATAATAAGTACTGAAAAATGCCCATGCATGGGCATTTTTTTTACGGCTTTCTCGCCCCACTAAAAAACCCAAGGCTAAGCCTTGGGTTTTAATATTTTTAACTATGTCAATTTTAGAAGAAGTTTGCTAGTAATCCGCCAACTTGTAAGAACAATGGAGCGAATACTACTGCAACGATTGTCATCAACTTGATTAAGATGTTGATTGAAGGACCGGATGTATCCTTGAATGGGTCACCAACTGTGTCGCCTACAACAGCAGCCTTGTGAGTTTCTGAACCCTTACCACCATAGTTTCCTTCTTCAACGAACTTCTTAGCGTTATCCCAAGCACCACCAGCGTTTGCCATCATGATAGCAAGTAATACGCCTGCTGATAATGCACCACCTAGCAATCCGCCTAAAGCAGCAGGTCCTAATAGGAATCCTACTAGTAAAGGAGCGATGATTGCAAGTAGACCAGGTAATACCATTTCCTTAAGAGCAGCACCTGTTGAGATTTCTACGCAACGAGCATAGTCAGGCTTTGAAGTACCAGCCATGATGCCCTTGTCTTCTCTAAATTGTCTTCTTACTTCTTCAATCATTTGGTTAGCAGCTTTACCTACTGAATTCATTGTCATTGCTGAGAATAAGAATGGTAGCATTGCACCAATGAATAAACCAATGATTACAAGTGGATCTAATAGACTTACACCTTGTTCAGTTAGGTTAGTAACTTCTGCGTATGATACGAATAATGCTAAAGCTGTAAGTGCAGCTGAACCGATAGCAAATCCCTTACCGATAGCAGCAGTTGTGTTACCAACTGAGTCAAGCTTGTCTGTGATTTCTC
>JAKSSL010000035.1 GCA_024403115.1 Clostridia bacterium | reverse complement strand
GAATAAAAAATCCAGCATGCGCTGGATTTTGCTATTTGCATACTTCCTTGATTACTCTCAATGCGTTCTCATGAGTGATCTTATCGATTTCATCATCAGTAAATTCTTTTTGTAGGTAATCAACCAGTTTAGGGAATCCTGCATAATTAACGATTTCGCCTGGATCCTCAATTCCATCAAAGTCGGAACCCATTGCAACCGCATCGATGCCTGCCTTATCCTTAATGTGTTTTGCGTGTTCCAAAACTCTATCAAAAGTAAGCAAGCTGCCATCGTCGTTTAAGAAATCAGCATAGAAATTGATTCCACAAACTCCGCCTTTTTCTCCCAAAACCTTTAATTGCTTGTCATCCAAATTTCTTTGGTGATCGCAAAGGTCACGTGCGCATGAGTGAGATGCTACAAAAGGCTTAGTTGAAATCTCTGCAACATCGTAGAAGTTTCCTTCTGATGAATGGGACACGTCCACAATGACTCCCAATCTGTTCATTTCAGCAACTAAATCTTTTCCAAAAGGCTTTAGACCCTTCTTGTGCTCATCCGCATCTTTTCTGTTAGGAGAACCGATTTCATTTTCATGGTTCCACATTAAAGTAATAAGTCTAACGCCGTCATCGTAAGCTTTATATAGGTTTTCCATTTTACCTTCTAAGCAAACGCCATCCTCAATAGTAAGCATAGCTGACATCTTGCCTGCTTCTTTGTTAGCCATGATTTCATCATAGTTTGTTGCCGGTAAAATCAAGTCGCTGTTTCTATCCATCTCGAAATGGAAATGCTTTTGAGCTGAATCAAAATATTCCCATGGAGTGATTCCAAGTTCTTTTAGCGTAGGCATTGAAATAAATACTGCAAAGCATTGAAGCAATGCCCCGCCCTCTTTCATCATTTCCAAGTTCAAATGGCCATCGCCATCTCTAAGCGGTCTAACATCTTTGTTCTGCCAGCACTCGTAAATAGTATCACAATGTAAATCTACAATATTCATAATTTGCCTCCCTTAATTTGCTTTTTCCATTATAATCCAATAGGATGGCTTTTTCAAGAAAAGCCTAGCCTCTGTATCTGTTATTAGTTTCCTTGTTTACCCTTTTCTTTGTCTTTGCTTTCATAACAGAAAAGCCAAACTTTCCTATAGGATATTTTTTCAGGCCAAAGTATTCTCCATGTAAATAAGCCAAAGGATGGGCCTTATCAAGCCAGATTTTACCCTCTTCATCAATGAGATTCTCATCCACATTTACAGCAACAATCTCCGCTATAAACATATCATGGCTTCCCAAAGCTTTGCATTCCACCACCTTGCATTCAAGGCTAAGAGGGCTCTCCTTAATCTGCGGGCATTTAACTATCTGACAGCCTTCTTTTGTAAGGCCAGTAGCCTGCCACTTATCAATATCTCTGCCCGATTTAACACCGCAAAAATCAGTGGCTTTTGCCAAATCCTCAGTAGTAAGGTTAATGACAAACTCTCCGCTTTCCTTTAAAAGCCCATAGGAATGTCTCTCAGGCCTTACTGAAATATATGTCATAGGAGGATCAGAATTAATAATTCCAGTCCACGCTATTGTGATTATATTTGCTTTTTCACCCTCACCCAGGCTGACCATAACAGCAGGTACAGGGTTTAGCATTGTGCCAGCTTTAAAGTTTTTCTTCATAATTCTTGTTCTTTCTAAATATCATATACAAAGCAAAAGCAATTATTATTAGAGCAATTGTAACTCCAATTACGCTTCCACCGCCTGTAACAAAGCTTCCCACTTGATATATTATAAATGAAACAAGGTAAGCAAACAAGCATTGATATCCAATGGCAAAAGCACTCCACTTTCCACTGTTCATCTCTGCTCTAATAGCACTGCAAGCGGCCACGCAAGGAGCGCATAACAGGTTAAATGCTAGGAAGGAATAAGCTTCCAAAGGTGTAAATGCTCCAGCTATATTAGTCCAGAAATCCCCGCTGTTTCCAATGCTTGCTCCAGCGTATAGGACGGCCAAAGTACTTACTATGCCTTCTTTGGCAAGAAGTCCACTTATTGTAGAAACTGCAGCTTGCCAAATTCCAAAGCCTAGTGGTATGAATATAAAAGCAATGGCCGAGCCGATTATAGCAAGCAAACTGTTATCCATGCTCACCATTCCGAAACCATTTTCATCCCAGCCAAAGTTGGATGCGAACCAAATAATAATTGAAGCGCCTATTACTACAGAACCGGCTTTTTTCACAAAGGACCAGCCTCTGTCCCACATGGATCTAAGCAGATTCTTTAAAGTAGGCATGTGGTAAGGTGGAAGTTCCATTACAAATGGTGTTTCCTCTCCCTTAAACATTCTAGTTTTCTTTAAAATCACACCCGAAATAATAATCGCACATATTCCCATAAAGTAAGCGCTAGGTGCCACCCACCATGCACCGCCAAACAGTGCACCTGAAATCAAGGCAATAAACGGCAACTTTGCACCACAAGGAATAAATGTTGTAGTGATGATAGTCATTCTTCTGTCGTTAATGTTTTCAATGGTTCTGGAAGCCATAATTCCAGGGACTCCACAACCTGTTCCCACCAAGATTGGAATAAAAGACTTTCCAGATAAACCGAACTTCCTGAAAATCTTGTCTAATATAAAAGCTATCCTTGACATATATCCACAGCTTTCCAAGAAAGAAAGCATCAGGAATAATAGCAACATTTGTGGTAAGAAACCAAGTATAGCTCCTAAGCCTGCTATAACTCCATCTACAACAAGACCAATAACCCATGGAGCAAATCCACCTGCGACCATCAAAGAAGATACAGCATCTGGAATGCTTGGGATTTCAAGTCCAAATAATGACCAGCCGTTTCCAAAAATGGAATCGTTCACCCAATTAGTCAGCCACGCTCCCAGACTGGAAACGGAGATGAAGTAAACCAAGAACATAACTAGAGCGAAAATAGGCAAAGCCAAATACCTGTTTGTTACGATTCTATCAATCTTATCTGACTGGGAAAGGCGCTTAATAAGCCTGCGCTCATAACAGCCTTCAACCAATCTTTCAATATACAGATATCTTTCGTTAGTTATGATACTTTCAGCATCATCATCGGCAGTTTCTTCTACCAATCTAATATCAGCCTCTATATGTTTAAGGATTTCCCCTTTTATAGACAAATCCTTAATAACTTCCTTGTCGCGCTCAAAAATTTTAACGGCATACCATCTTTGCTGTTCCAAAGGCATGTCGTGAATACAAGCTTCTTCAATGTGGGCAAGAGCGTGCTCCACTTCTCCAGAGAAATTATGGTGAGCCACCAATTTGTTGTCATGGCTGGCAGCAATGGCATGATCCGCCGCGTCCATACAGCCCTCTCCTTTTAAAGCAGAAATCTCAATAACAGGGCAAGATAGCCTTTTCGACAAAAGCTCAATATCTATTTTATCCCCATTTTTTCTGACTGTATCCATCATATTGATAGCGATAACCACTGGAATTCCCAGCTCCAAAAGCTGAGTAGTCAAATATAGGTTTCTCTCCAAATTGGTGCCGTCAACAATATCTAAAATAGCATCGGGTTTCTCATTTACCAGATACTTTCTCGCTACAATTTCTTCAGTTGTATAAGGCGATAAGGAGTAAACTCCAGGCAAGTCCACAATTTTCACATCATCGTGGCCCTTAAGCACTCCCTCTTTCTTTTCAACAGTAACTCCAGGCCAATTGCCGACGAACTGGTTAGAACCTGTCAGCTCATTGAAAAGTGTTGTTTTTCCCACATTGGGATTTCCTGCAAGAGCAATACTAATTCCCATTATAGTTCCTCCACTTCCAACTGCTCGGCATCAGCTTTACGCAAGGACAAAGTATATCCTCTCAAGGCTAATTCCAAAGGATCTCCCAAAGGCGCAGCCTTAAGAACTCTTATTTCCACACCCTTAGTAATTCCCATATCCATTATTCTTCTTTTTAAAGCCCCTTGGCCGTTTACTTTTGTAACTTTAGCTTTTCCACCAATAGGAATATCTTTTAAAGTCTTCATTTATCCTCCTAGTTAGCATAGGCTAACCCTTTAAGCAAAAATATACGGTTAGTCTCTGCTAACCGTATATATTCTAATACAAAACAATATATTTGTCAAATGCCTTCCTTCTTTTTTACCCGCAAGTAGAAAATGAAATCCAGTATTACAACAGCAACCCAACCTGCTGGCCAAGATACCATTAATAATACCCATTTTACTGATTTTGCAGCTACAACGCTTGGCACTACCAAGTATGCCCAAGCGACTCTGACGAAGCATGCTCCAACCAAGGTTGCTATAGTGGGCTCTATGGAGTGCTCCAAGCCGGTCATAGTTCCCGATAAAACTTCCATAAAAGCGCATATGATCAGCGGTGGCATTATTACCCAGAATGTAAGCCTTACAATTTCTACAACCTGCGCTTCATCTGTAAAAGCCCAAGCTATTGGTCTTACAAACAACAAAGCCAATACGCTCACAATAATTGCTGTTGAACAGCAGAATAGCAAGCTCCATCTGATGCCCTTAATAATTCTTTCCTTCTTTTGAGCCCCGTAGTTTTGGCCGATGAAAGTAATTAAGGTATTTCCAAATGATTCATTAATCATGAAGAAAATTCCGTCCACCTTTGCTTCAATAGCCGCACCGGCAATATACAAAGTGGAGAAAGAATTAATTGCTGCTTGTACCAAGACATTGGATATTGAAAACATTGTAGATCTAATGGCGTTTGGTAATCCTATCCTTAGAATTTCAATGGTTTCATTTCTGTGAAGTTTGCATGCTTTAATAGAAAAGCGATGAGGTCCATCTGTTACCATCAAAGCTCTCATAGCCAAAGCTGCGCTGACAAACTGTGCAATATTTGTGGCCCAAGCCGCTCCTGCAACGCCCCATTTGAAGAAGCAAACAAATACCACGTCCAGTACTATATTGATAATAGTGGAAACGAGCAAGTAGTAAAAAGGTCTCTTGCTATCGCCAACACCACGCATAATGCCCGCAGCCATATTACCCATATTAGCAAAAATGAATCCGACCAGATATATGTTCAAATAATCCAGGGACATATCCATAATTTCATCTGGAGTGTTTAGTATTCTCAAGAAAGGCTCAGCTGTCAGCCATCCTATTACGGCCAAAGCAGGTCCAATAATAATACCAAGCATTATGCTGGAATGAACCGCATTGCTAACCTTTTTGCCATCCTGCGCGCCATAATATTTAGCAACTACTACTGTGGCACCTGATGAGATTCCAACGAAAAAGAAGATGTACAAAAATAGAATGGCAGAGTCAGGTCCTCCCACAGCGGATAAAGCTTCAGCTCCTACAAATTTTCCAACTATAATGGTGTCTACAACATTATAAATCTGCTGTAAAACATTGCCCAAAAATAGCGGGAAGAAAAATGTGAGCATTTCCTTCCAAATTATTCCTATTGTCATACTAGGTTCTTTTATCTTTTCCATTTTATTCTAGTCCGTCTAAATTCAAGCCTTCCCCTAGTTTATAATCCCATTCCTTTGGCTCGATGCTTAGAAACATTCCCGGTGTAAAAGTCATCTCACCTACATATACTCTATCATTTACATAATAAAAGTCAACTCTTACCAGCGGAAAATCTTTGCTAAGCTTTTCTCCCAGCCTAATCATTTCCTCCAGTTTAGCCGGCTTTTCTAAAGCCTTTGACGCAGGAACATCATACCTATGGCAAGGCAAAATATTCCAATGAAGATCAAGGAAGGTCTTCGTTTGATTTTCCTTATCTCTATCATCTACCACATAGATAAACTGTGCTTTTCCATGGTAATAGAAGATTTTGTAATCCTTTATAAGCTCACCATTTGGTGACAAATTTTCCTCAGCCAAAAGCCTTGGCTCAATATTCTCATCACCAATACACATATTATTGTATTTATAAGTCATCCACGGTCTAAGCCACTCTTTTGCTTCTTCTTGAAGGCTCAAAAAGTCCGTTTTAGCCTTGTTATTTACCAGTCTCACAGCTTTTGCCGCCCAAGCACAATTGGACTTTAAAACAAAGGAATTTGGCAGGCTGTCAAAGTCAATATCCTGAGCACTGTCATATACGCCATATAATTTGGCAACATACTCCTCTCCGATTCTAGAGCTAATATATTCCTTTGCCTTAATCTTATCGCTGGCCACAGAAATATCAGGATTCTTGTAATTTAAAGCCAGCCAGATAATCTTCTCGTTTAAAGTCTCTGGCTTATCCAAATTTGCTTCATATGCCATTTGATATAAAGCCTTGGCTTTGGCATATTCCAGCTTATCCTCATATGTAATTGTATCCTCATGGTCATATGCCCACTTGGGATCACAGTTTACAAACTTTTCCATACAAATATTATAACACATAAAGACAAAAAAACTGGGGCATTTGCCCCAGTTTGTCTATCGATTATTCGATGATTTCAGTTACTACACCTGAACCTACTGTTCTTCCGCCTTC
>JAKSSL010000034.1 GCA_024403115.1 Clostridia bacterium | reverse complement strand
TTACCGATAGCAGCAGTTGTGTTACCAACTGAGTCAAGCTTGTCTGTGATTTCTCTTACGTCTTCTGGAAGTTCTGACATTTCTGCGATACCACCAGCGTTATCTGATACAGGACCATAAGCGTCAACGGCTACAGTCATACCAGTTGTTGAAAGCATACCTACAGCTGCAAGAGCGATACCGTAGATACCTGAGAACATGTATGCAACAAAGATACCAACAGCGATGAAGATGATTGGCCATAATGTTGACATCATTCCAACGCCTAAACCACTAATGATAGTAGTAGCAGCACCTGTTTGTGATTGTTCAGCAATCTTCTTTACTGAAGCATATTCTGAAGCAGTGTAAACTTCTGTAACCTTACCGATTGCAACACCAACTACAAGACCTGCGATGATAGCGATTGCAAAGCTCATATCGCCAAGCATAAGCTTACTCATTACTAATACAGCAATGATAACGATAATTGATGCGATGTATGTACCAGCGTCTAATGACTTTGCAGGGTTTCCGCCTTCCTTACCTCTTACAAGCATGATACCAATGATTGAAGCAATGATACCTACTGCTGAAATTAGTAATGGGAACATGATGAAGTTAATTTCTTCAAGTCCAGGGTAGTTAGCTGCTGTAACTGCTGCCAATGTAACTGCTGAAACGATTGAACCTACATATGATTCGAACAAGTCAGAACCCATACCAGCAACGTCACCTACGTTGTCACCTACGTTATCAGCGATAACTGCAGGGTTACGAGGGTCGTCTTCAGGGATTCCAGCTTCAACCTTACCTACAAGGTCAGCTCCAACGTCTGCAGCCTTTGTGTAGATACCACCACCAACACGGCCGAATAAAGCCATTGATGAAGCACCAAGACCAAAGCCTGTAACGCATTCAACCATTGTAGCTTGTCCTAAGCATACAAGAATCATTCCTAAACCGAACAAACCTAAGCAAGCTACGCATAGACCCATAACAGCACCTGATCTGAAAGCGATCTTTAATGCTTTTGGCATGCCTGATTCCATAGCTGCGTTAGCAGTTCTTACATTACCTAAAGTTGCTACCTTCATTCCGAAGAATCCAGCTAGAACTGATAGTAAAGCACCACATACATAAAGTACTGCTTCAGTCCAGTTTCCAAGGCCAAATCCGATTAATAGGAATAGAACAGCGATTACGATAACCATTGTCTTGTATTCCTTCTTTAGGAATGCCATAGCGCCTTCTCTGATATAACCAGAAATTTCTTTCATTCTGTCATTGCCTTCTGGAGCTTTCTTAATCCATGCAGCTAAACATCCAGCTACAAAAAGACCGAAAAGTGCAACAACAGGAACAATAATTTTTACGCCCATTTAAATGTGTCCTCCTAAATATTGCAATAAAATTAATTAAATAAAGTAACTAATGCTAATGATAAGCCGATAAATAATACTGCGGCTACTGCGGTAATCTTCGCAAGTAATGCATCATATCCTCTGCTCTTCTTCTTACCAAATAATTGTTCAGCACCACCAGCGATTGATCCTGATAGACCATCACTATTACTTGATTGAAGTAAGATGCTGATGATAAGGATAATACTGCAAATTGCAAGAATAACCATTAATACAATTTGTAAAGTTGACATAGTATACCTCCTTGTAGTCTAACCATTAGATTATATCAACAAACACTTAGAAAATCAAGCATTTTTTAATAATTTACAATTTGAATAAAGCTGTCACTTTTCTCACTTGCGCCCCCTACTAAAGCGCCATCTATGTCACTCATATTCAATAATTCTGATGCGTTATTTGGCTTAACACTTCCGCCATATTGAATAAGTATTTTTTCAGCAACTTCTTCTCCGAAAAGCTGGCCCACAGTTTGTCTAATGTATGCGCACATTTCATTAGCTTGTTCCTTGGAAGCTGTAAGCCCTGTGCCTATAGCCCAGATTGGTTCATAAGCAATTACAACTTGGCTCACTTGATCAGCTTTTAAACCGTCCAAATCAGCTTTTACTTGATTTCCAACGATTTCGAACTGCTTTTCAGCCTCTCTCTCCTCAAGACTTTCCCCTACGCACAAAATAGGTCTGATGGAAGTTTCAAACAACTTGTGCAATTTCTTATTGCAAGTTTCATCGCTTTCAGCGAAGTATTGTCTTCTTTCTGAATGTCCAACTATGCAGAAATCCATGCCAAGTTCTTCAAGCATGCCAACAGATATTTCTCCTGTAAAAGCACCCTCGTCTTCAAAATGGCAATTTTGCGCGCCCACCATAACTCCGCTGTCTTTTAAAGCTTCTTTTAAAGCTGCCAACTGAGTAAAAGGTGCACATATTAGCACGTCCACATTGTCTCTTTTGTTGTCCAATAAATCTATAAATTCTGCTGCAAAAGCTTTTGCTTCGGCAATATTCTTGTGCATTTTCCAATTGCCTGCAACTAATTTTCTTCTCATACTTTTCTCCTACTTGTCTTCAATAACTGCAACCCCTGGTAAAACTTTTCCTTCTAGGAATTCCAAAGAAGCTCCACCACCAGTTGAAATATGTGTCATCTTGTCTGCAAGACCAAACTTGCTTGCAGCAGCTGCTGAATCGCCACCCCCTATAACTGAAATGCAATCTGATTCAGCCAAAGCCATAGCAACTTCCTTTGTGCCCTTTGCAAAAGCATCCATTTCGAATACGCCCATTGGTCCATTCCAAACAACAGTGTTTGCCTTTGCAATTTCAGCCTTGTAAAGTTCAACAGTCTTAGGTCCAATATCAAGTCCCATTCTGTCTGCTGGCATATTTTCTGAATCGCAGTATTCGTAATCAGCATCTTCCTTGAATTCTGTTGCGCATGCTGAATCCACTGGGATAAGCATTTTTACACCTGATTTTTCTGCTTTCTCAAGTAGATTTGAAGCTAGAGTCAAGCTTTCTTCGTCTACAATTGATGTACCTACTTCCAAGCCTTTTGCTTTCAAAAAAGTATATGACATGCCACCGCCGATTAGGAGAACGTCAACCTTCTTAAGCAAGTTTTCGATTACTGTAATTTTATCTGCAACTTTTGCACCGCCTAAAATAGCGACAAAAGGTCTCTTTGGATTTTCAACGGCATCCCCTAGGAATTTCACTTCCTTTTCAATTAAGAAACCTGAAACGCATGGCAAGAATTCTGCAATACCTGCTGTTGAAGAGTGGGCACGGTGTGCTGTTCCAAAAGCATCGTTTACAAAAATATCTGCTAGTGATGCTAATTCCTTAGCAAAATCAAGGTCATTATCAGTCTCGCCTTTCACGTATCTAACATTTTCCAAAAGCATAACTTGGCCTTCTTTTAAGCCTTCTGCCAAAGCCTTAACCTCATCACAAACCACCTTAGGGCATGATTTAAATACTACTTCTTGTCCTAGCAATTCTGATAGTCTTTTTGCTACAGGAGCTAGTGAAAATTCTGGTTTTGCCTCACCCTTAGGACGACCAAGATGGCTCATTAGAATTACTTTAGCGCCATGATCAATTAAGTAATTGATTGTTGGAAGAGCTGCTGTAATTCTGTTATCATCTGTAATCTTGTCGCCGTCTAGAGGAACATTAAAATCACATCTTACTATTACGCGTTTAGCTTTTACATCTATATCTTGTACAGTCTTTTTCATTTCTTTTCCTTTCTAAATACAAAACAATAGGAAAGCATAGCTTCCCTATTGTGTAAGTTCATATTCATCCAAACTATTTATTATCTACTGAATACATATGTCTGATTAATTCTAATAACTTAGTTGAATAACCAAATTCATTATCATAGAAAGCTACTAGCTTGAACATTTTGCCGTCCAATTGGATGCCTTGCTTTGAATCGAAGATTGATGTATGAGCATCTCCTCTGAAATCTTGAGAAACGATTTCATCATCGCAGTATTCAATAACGCCTACTAAATCGCCTTCTTGTGAAGCTGCCTTAAAAGCTGCCTTGATTTCATCCAAAGTAGTTTCCTTCTTAAGGATTACATTAAGGTCTACTAGAGAAACGTCAGCTGCAGGAATTCTGTATGAAATTCCTGTCATCTTTCCTTGAAGTTCTGGAATTACCAAACCTACTGCTTTTGCAGCACCTGTAGTTGATGGAATGATATTTCCATAAACTGATCTTCCTGCTCTCCAGTCCTTAGGAGATTCAGCATCTACAGTCTTTTGCTTTGAAGTTGAAGCATGAACTGTTGCCATTAGACCCTTTTCAATTCCCCAGTTATCTTGAAGAACTTTGCACATTGGAGCTAAACAGTTAGTTGTACAACTTGCATTTGATACAACCTTCATGTCGCTTGTATATTTGTCAAGGTTTACACCACAAACAAAAGTTGGAGTTTCTTTGTCTTTTGCAGGAGCTGAAATGATTACGTGCTTAGCACCAGCTTCAATATGGGCCATTGCCTTTTCACTTGAAGTGTAAACGCCTGTTGCATCTACAACGTATTCTGCGCCAAGCTCACCCCATGGAATATCCTTTGCATCCTTGCATGAGAAAACCTTAATCTTCTTTCCATCGATTACAAGTCCTTCTTCCCAAGCTTCTACAGTACCTTCGTATCTTCCGAAAGTAGTGTCATATTTCAATAAATATGCAAGGTATTCAAAATCTCCATTAAGATCATTAATACCAACAATTTCGATATCGTCCATATTATGAGCAGCTCTTGTCATAATACGACCAATTCTTCCAAATCCGTTTAAACCTAATTTAATTGACATGTTAGTTTCCTCCTCATGTGCATAATTCTAAATTTCCATTAACATTAATATTTTAACATTTTCAAGGCTTTTTTTCTAGATGCTTTTACCAAGTTTTTTACTCTAAGCCTGGAAAATCTAGCTGTCTTAAAGCCTCAAATAATATAATATTCGCCGAGTTAGAAAGATTAAAAGATCTAAGTCTAGTGCTGGCGCTCATTGGTATACGAATAGCTCTGTCATAGTGAGCATTTATAAAAGGTCTAGGAAGACCTGCAGTCTCCTTGCCAAAAAGGAACATATCCTCATCCTGATACTTCATATCAGTATAGATGCTTCCTCCCTTAGTAGTTGCAAGGAAAAGTCTGTGAGCTTTTCCATCTACATTTCTTTCATCTTCTTGGCCCACTTTTACATCATCATCTGCAGTGTTTCCGTAATCAGCCATAAAAGCATCCAAACTTGGATGTACCTCAACCTTAACGTGTTGCCAGTAATCTAAGCCTGCCCTTCTCAAAGCTTTTTCGTCAAGGCTAAAGCCCAAAGGCTCAACCAAATGCAAAACTGTATCAGTGGCAGCACAAGTCCTTGCAATATTACCAGTATTAGGTGGAATCTCAGGTTCCACAAAAACAATATGTAATGCCATTTATATATCCTTCCCAAAAAAAGTGCACCTAAATGGTGCACAAATTTATTTAAGTTTTAGTGTTACTTCCTCTTTGACTTTGCCCTTGATAAATTCCTTGAAAGCTTCTACTTCATCCTTCTTGAAATCAGCCTTATCAACTGCAATAATCATCTTTTGCTCAAGCATAAAGATATAAATCTCATCAGAAGTCTTTGCGCCTATGATTTTGTCATAAGCCACATCTGCCTGTGTACCTGTTCCAAGATTTTTTATTCTAATCTTGTCGTCGTAGAATAAAGTTTTTACTACAGCATTAGCCTTTCCATTGGCTGTAGATTCTCTAACTACTCTGTTAACCGCTTTAAAAGGCAAGTAAAAATGCTTAACCATAAAGTATATGAAAGCTACAAGCCCAATAGCAGCTAGCCACAGAATTCCTTTGATTCCACAGAAAATAGCTACTGCCAAAGCAACAATAGCAACAGGAAGATCTGTAGCCGGTCTAGTACCCTTTGCAATTGACACTAGATTCTTTGTATCTTGGATGCAAGTATTTGAAAAATACAATTTTTCCATATTATTCTTCCTCAGCATCTAAGATTTCATAAAAAGTATTAACTGCTGCTTCAAATTCTTCATCTGATTCGATGTCAATCAATTCAAATTCATCATCGCCAACTTCCTTGTAACCATAGAAGTAGAATTCTTCAGTTCCATCCATTGGATCTAAAACGATGTATTGCTTTCCATCTTCATTTTCGAATAAAGCAACAAATTTGCATTCTTCTTCGCCATCGTCAAATTCAAGAGTAACGAACATGTCCTCTCCTAATTCTTCGATTTCTTGTTCTAAATCTAAATTCTTTTCGTCTGCCATTTCTGTTCTCCTTTACTCTGCCATAATAGCATCAAATTCAGCTACAACAGCCTTAAATTCTTCATCATCTTCAATATCTGATAAAGCGAATTTTCCGTCCTTATCTTCTTTATATCCATAAATGTATGTGTCCTTGGATCCGTCCAAAGGCTTTACAGCAATGTAGTCCTTCTTGTTGTAATCAAACACTCCAATGATTTCACATTCTTGGATATTACCATCTGCATACTTTAAAGTAATATTTTCGTCCATAGTATACCTCTTTCACAAAATAGTTAATTATAATATAACATTTTTACGGCTATCAAGCAAGTAATTTTGCCCTATCCTAAGGAAAGTTGAACATTTTTCATCCCATGCTACAAATGGGTCACATTTTTCATCTCCGACGCCTGAAACCGTTGATACTTCGTCGAGCAGATGAAAAATGCTCCGCTGGATCATACAAATGCAGTGGGATTTTTCATCTCCGACCGCTGAAACCATTGAAACTTCGTCGGCCAGATGAAAAATGCTCCTTTCCCTTGCTACAGATGGCCCACATTTTTCATCTCCGACGGCTGAGACCGTTGATACTTCGTCGGCCAGATGAAAAAT
>JAKSSL010000033.1 GCA_024403115.1 Clostridia bacterium | reverse complement strand
CTCACGCCATCAGCTTGGAAGGCTGAGGTTCTACCATTGAACTACATCCGCAAAACGGGTACCAAGTGATATGATCCTAGACCATAATCACCATATTTAGTTATTTTCTTAAAAAAAATTGGAGCGGAAGACGAGATTCGAACTCGCGACCCTCGCCTTGGCAAGGCGATGCTCTACCCCTGAGCCACTTCCGCATATTGGTCGAGGGAGATGGATTCGAACCATCGAAAGCTCAGCTAACGGATTTACAGTCCGCCCCCTTTGGCCACTCGGGAATCCCTCGATAAATTGGAGCTGGTGGAGGGAATCGAACCCCCAACCTGCTGATTACAAATCAGCTGCTCTACCGTTGAGCCACACCAGCATATGTGTTCTATCAGTTCGAGAAAAATGGCGACCGGAATCGGGCTCGAACCGACGACCTCTAGCGTGACAGGCTAGCGTTCTAACCAACTGAACTACCCGGCCAAACCAGTTAGAAATGTGGTGGGCGTAATAGGGCTCGAACCTATGACCCCCTGCTTGTAAGGCAGATGCTCTCCCAGCTGAGCTATACGCCCACATTTCCTCGAAGTGCTGAACACGATTAAAGATTATACTAGAAATCCCTACTGATGTCAATAGTTTTTGAAAAATCTTTTTCAAAAAAACCGTGTCCCAAGGTCATTTCCTGTCCTTTTGCAAGGCATCTCTTATATTAGCACGGTTTCCTCAAGCTTGTCAAGTATATTTATTCTAGCTTTAGATATATTTATTAAGCTTTTTTCAACAGTTTCAAGCTCTTCTAGTTCACATAGAGCCTGAGCTTTTACCTTGTCAGAATATTGGATATTTTTAAGGCTAAAATCCCCCTGACTAGCCTTGATCATTTCTAAAGTGGAGTAATCGCATTCAAAGGAAATCACCGCCACTTTACGAAGCTCAAAAATCTTGGCCGCATCGATGGCGCCCTTTGCACCCTCAGTATAAGCTCTAACCAAGCCACCAGTTCCCAGTTTGATTCCACCAAAATATCTAGTGATAACCAATACCACATTTCTCAGATCATGTCCTTCCAAAGTCTGAAGCATAGGCAAACCAGCAGTACCCGATGGTTCACCATCATCGCTTGACCATTTGATTTCTTTGTTTTCTCCAATAATCATGGCAGGAACATTGTGAGTAGCATCATAGTGCTTTTTGCGGATAGATTTTATAAAGTCCTCCGCCTCTTCCCTTGTATTGGCCGGCGACAAATAGGCTATAAACTTGGATTTTTCAATTGTATATTCAACTTTTACAGCTTCAGTAATTGTGTTATACAGTTTCACTTATACTTCGTACTCCTTGAAACGACCGTAGTCCTTGGAATTCAAAATTGCAGAAATTAAGGTTCCATTTTCTTCATAGGATATTTCCAAAACTTTGGCTTTTTCCATTATATACGAGCTAACATTTCCCTTATCGTAAGGTATCAAAAGCTTGCAACTAACATTGTCTGCAAATATTCTATTCTTGATTTCCTCCAAAAGCTCATCAATGCCTTCGTTGTATTTTGCGGAAATATAGAAATAATCCTTTCCGTAAACTTTGTCAAACTCTAGCATTTCTGGCTTGTTATCAGCTTTGTCTATCTTGTTAAAAGCAGTTATTTCGTCCTTATCCCCTGCTCCAATTTCAGCCAAAACCTTGTTGGTAACTCTTCTTTGGAAATCCACCATATCCTCATCCAGAGAACTGTCAACAATGTGAACCAACAAATCCGCATAGCTGGCCTCTTCCAAAGTGGATTTAAAAGCTTCCACCAAAGAATGTGGCAACTTGCTTACAAATCCAACAGTGTCTATAAGTATAAACTCAGAGTTGTCCTCAAGCTTGATCCTGCGACTGTGAGTATCCAAAGTGGCAAAAAGCATATTCTTTTCAAAAACTTTTCGCTCGCTTTCCTCTTGATCCATATTTTTCAAAAGTCTATTCATAGTGGCAGATTTGCCCGAATTAGTATATCCAACCAATGCCACTACAGGAATCTCATTCTTTTCACGCTTTAGTCTTTGAGTCTGTCTTACGGCGATAATCTGTTTAAGCTCTGCTTTTATATCATCAATGCGCTTTTCAATTAAACGCCTGTCGATTTCCAACTTCTTTTCGCCAGGGCCTCTAGTTCCAACTCCAGCTCCTTGCCTTGAAAGTGATTTACCAAAGCCTAAAAGCCTAGGTTTTCTGTACTGCAATTGAGCCAGCTCAACTTGAAGTTTGCCCTCTTTGGTGGTAGCACGGCTTGCAAAAATGTCTAGAATCAAAATTGTTCTATCAATAACCTTGATGTCCATGGCATCTTCCAGGTTTCTAAGTTGCATGCCTGAAAGTTCCTCGTTAAAAATAACCATATCGGCTTCCATATTATGGGCAAGTTCAGCTATTTCTGCCACCTTCCCTTTTCCAATTAAAGTGGAGCCATTGGTCTTTTCCATATTTTGAACAACTTGGCCAAGACTAACAATCCCTGCCGCTTCGGCTAAACCTTTAAGCTCGTCCATGGAATAAGAAATGTCTTCCCTTAGTTGGACACCAACCAGTATAGCTTTCAGCTCTTCTTTTTCAATTGTCTGATTATTGTCATCAAATTTTATCATTTTATGCCAATCTGTTTGCTACAAACTGTCCCAAAGCTGCAGCTGCAACCGCTACGATTACAGTACCTACCGCATAAACGGAACCTACAATTATTCTACCCTCGCCAAACATTGATAGGGTTTCAGGGCCGATTAAAGCCAAGGTTGAAAAGCCTCCGCAAAAACCAACTTGTAAAAGATTTGTAAGACGCTCATCGCCATTACATTTGTTGCATATAAAGCCAGCAAAAAATCCCATCAAAAAGCAAGCGCAAAAATTAATCAGCAATGTGGCTGCTGGGAAGCTTGCTTTAAATGGAATCATACTCATAAAATATCTAAGGACGGCGCCAGAAGCGCCGCCTATTGCTACCATTATAACATTCAACATAATTACAAAATAAATCTATCCAAATCTTCTGCGTGAATAGTATCACCAAATCTATCCATTACATATTGCTTGTCGATAGTGAATTTCTCCTCATCAAATTCAGCAATATTGTATGATAAATCTTCCAATAATTTTTCTAAAACAGTGTGCAATCTTCTTGCTCCAATGTTTTCGCTTTGTTCGTTCATCATATAGGAAATCTCAGCGATTTCATCAATTGCGTCATCAGTGAATTCAACTTCAATTCCTTCTGTTTCAAGCAAAGCCTTGTGTTGCTTAATCAAAGCATTCTTTGGAGTTGTAAGGATTGCCACAAAATCTTCCTTGCTAAGAGATTGTAATTCAACACGAATTGGGAATCTTCCTTGCAATTCAGGAATTAAATCGCTAGGTTTTGCAACGTGGAATGCACCTGCTCCAATAAATAGGATGTGGTCAGTTTTAACTGGGCCATACTTTGTGTTTACTACGCTACCTTCAACAATTGGAAGTATGTCTCTTTGAACACCTTCTCTTGAAACATCTGCGCCAGATCTCATTGATGAACCTGAAGCAATCTTATCGATTTCATCGATAAAGATAATACCGTTTTGTTCAGCATTGTTAATAGCTTCATCTTCAACTTGATCCATATCAATAAGCTTTTGAGCTTCTTGCTCGCGAAGAATCTTTCTGGCATCCTTGATCTTCATTGTCTTCTTTCTAGTCTTCTTTGGCATATCTCCAAAGATATTTCCAATGGCAATCATGCCCTCTTGACCAACATCAAGGTTTTGTTTTTGTCTTTCCTCAACGTCGATTTCGATGAATTGTTCTTCTAATAGGCCATCACGAAGTTGCTTTCTAACTTGTTCTCTGGCCATTTCTGTATCGTTCTTGGAATCTTCTTCCTTAGCTTTTTCTGCTTGTTCAGCCTCATATTGAGCCTTTTGACTTTGATATTTAGTATTTCCAAAAAGGCTATCCATAATGCTGGCATTAGGTGATTTCTTTGGCTTTGAACCAGGAATAATTGCCTCAACAATTAAATCCTCTACCATTTTGTCAGCTTGGGAGTACTTAGCTTCAATCTTAGCTTGCTTTGTAACTCTCATGGAAGCTTCTACCAAATCTCTTACCATAGTTTCGCAGTCACGGCCAACATAGCCAACTTCTGTAAACTTAGTAGCTTCTACCTTTACAAAAGGAGCGTCCATAAGCTTTGCTAAACGTCTTGCAATTTCTGTCTTACCACAACCTGTAGGTCCCATCATCAAAATGTTTTTAGGTGTAATTTCCTCACGCATCTCTTCTGATAAAAGGCTTCTACGATATCTGTTTCTCAATGCGATGGCAACGGACTTCTTAGCCTCATCTTGACCGATGATGTATTTGTCCAATTGCTCAACGATTTCCTTTGGAGTCATTGCATTGATTTTCTTTTCTTGAGGAGTTTGATCTTTTGCTAATAAATTTTCCATATCTACCTCCTATAATTTTTCTATTGAAATATTGTCATTAGTATAAACACAAATTGATGAAGCAATTCTTAGTGATTCTCTTACGATTGCTTCTGCGTCCATATCTGTATTGTTAAATAAAGCGTTGGCTGCTGAGTAAGCATAGTTTCCGCCTGAGCCAATAGCTACAAAATCTTGGTCTGGTACAATTACTTCACCATTACCTGAGATTACTAGCATTTCATCCTTGTTTGCTACTATCATTAAAGCTTCCAAGTTTCTCATGCCCTGATCAGATCTCCATGCTTGAGCAAGGTCTACGGCTGCTC
This sequence comes from Clostridia bacterium, assembly GCA_024403115.1. Taxonomy (GTDB): domain Bacteria; phylum Bacillota; class Clostridia; order Peptostreptococcales; family Anaerovoracaceae; genus JAKSSK01. The sequence goes on along the minus strand of JAKSSL010000033.1, from coordinate 2,699 downwards.
TCTTAAGATTTCCGCCATGCTCATCCATTTTCTTTTCAAACTTTTCTGTCAAAGCAAAAGCATCTGAAACGGAGCCTGCAAAGCCACTGATTACTTGACCTTTATAAATCTTTCTAACCTTCTTTGCACCATTTTTCATAATTGCAGTTTCGCCCATTGTTACTTGGCCATCACCACCGATTACCACATCATCAGGGCCACGTCTTACTGCACATATTGTTGTTGCATGAAATTTTATCATTGACTTCCTCCTTATTTCTTAAACTTACAGTCCTTGTTAGAACACATTGCCTTATATTTTCCTCTTCCCTTGTATTGCATTAGCAATGAACCACATTCAGGGCATAACTCTGCAATCGGTTTATTCCAAGTTGCAACTTTACAATTAGGGAAACCGCTACATCCATAGAAGATCTTTCCTCTACGGCTGCGCTTTTCTATTAATTCTTTGCCACACTTAGGGCAATTAACTCCAGTTCCTACTACTATTGACTCAGTGTAATCGCACTCAGGATAACCAGTGCAAGCAATGAATCGTCCAAACTTGCTTTCTTTGAATACTAAAGCTTTTCCGCACTTTGGACATAAGTCTCCTGTTGGAACTTGTTCCTTCTTCACCTCTACCTTTTCAGCTTCAGCATTGGCAAAGTTTAATTCCTTTTCAAAGCCCTTATAGAATTCTCTAATCAATTCTTTCCAAGGCTTCTTCTCAGTTTCTACTTCATCTAATCTATTTTCCATTTCAGCAGTAAATCTAGCATCTACTACATCGCCGAAATATTCTTCAAGCAGTTCACATACAACGAAACCAAGCTCTTGTGGAACCAAACTCTTCTTTTCCTTCTTAACATAGCGCTTTGAAGTTAAGGTTGTAACAATACTTGCGTATGTACTTGGACGGCCAATGCCCTTGTCTTCCAATTCCTTGATGAAGCTTGCTTCTGTAAATCTTGCAGGTGGCTGTGTGAAGTTTTGTTCAGCATCAACCTTAGTGCAGTTTAGAACTTGTCCTTCCTTTAGTTCAGGAAGCAACTCGTCCTTATCATCTGCAGTCTTGCCATAAATCTTTTGATAACCATCAAATAGTAAACTTGATCCTGTGGATTTAATAGTATAATCACCGTTTTCAATATCCACAGCTACGCTGTCATAAACTGCAGCTGCCATTTGGCTGGCAATAAATCTATTCCAAATTAGTGAATACAATCTAAATTCATCCCTTGGAAGATCGCCCATTACATCTTCAGGTTTGATATTTACATCAACAGGTCGAATGGCTTCGTGGGCATCCTGAGCATCCTTTTGCTTGTTGCTAAAGAAGTTGTTTGCGTAATACTTGTTTCCGTAGTTCTCACAAATAAATTCTTTGGCCATAGCTTTTGCCTCAGGAGAAACTCTTACGGAATCGGTTCTAATATATGTGATTAGACCTTGAGCACCCTTGCCCTTCAAATTAACACCTTGGTATAAGACCTGTGAAACCTTTGCAGTCTTGTCAGGTGAAAAACCAAGCTTGCTGGAAGCATCCTGTTGTAAAGTGCTTGTAGTATAAGGGGCAAAAGGTTTACGCTTCTTTTCTTTTCTAACAATGGACTTGATCACATTGCTACCTTTTTTCAAAGTCTCAACTACATAATCAGCCTCGTCCTTATTAGATAATTTAATCTTCTTGCCCTTGTATAAGCTTAGCTTTCCTTCAAAAGCGGTATCCTCTTCAAAGCTTGAAATCACATTCCAGTACTCTTCAGGTACAAAGCTCTCAATAGCTCTTTCTCTATCACAAATAATCTTTAGAGCTGCTGATTGAACTCTACCTGCCGATAAACCGTAGCGAATTTTCTTTTGAATAAATGGTGATAGTTGATATCCTACCAATCTGTCCAAAACTCTTCTCGCTTGTTGCGCGTCTACTAATGACAAGTCAATCGCTCTTGGATTCTTAATAGCTTCTTTTACCGTATTCTTTGTAATAGCATCAAAAGTAACCCTGCATTTTTCACTTGGATTGATACCTGTTAAATATGCAACGTGCCATGCAATAGCCTCTCCTTCACGGTCCGGGTCGCTTGCGATGAACACTTTGTCAGCATATGCAGCTTTATCAACTATTTCCTTGATTGTTGCTGCCTTGCCACGAACCTTAATGTATTCAGGCTCGAAATCATTTTCAATGTCAACCGCTAGACGACTTGATGGAAGGTCTCTAATGTGACCTATTGTTGCAACCACATCATAGCTTGCGCCAAGATACTTTCCAATAATCTTTGCCTTTGCAGGTGATTCTACTATTACTAATTTTTTCTTGTAATTCTTTTTATTTGCCATATTTTCCTATAAATTCTTTCTTTATTATATGTACATTGATATACATTATCATTATTTCGACTATTTTGCAAGTGTAATCTTGCCAAGAGAGGTGCGAAAATACCCTTTTATTTCCAAAATAGTAACCAAGCCATTGATGTCATAAACGGCTTTTTTCAGTTCAAAAGCCAAGTCTTCCAAAGTACATTCCCCCAGCTCTCTAGCTTTCAAATATACATTTTTCTCCTCAGGGCTTAGATCCTTTAAATCATTACTACTCTTAAATTTATCTTCATCCATACCTTCTAGCGAATCTGGTGTTGATAGGCAATACTTCAACATGCCTACATCACTTTCAATAGATCCATCTACTATTTCTACATGATTGCCTGTAT
>JAKSSL010000032.1 GCA_024403115.1 Clostridia bacterium | reverse complement strand
CAACAGTTAAGGAAAAGAATGTAGCTTTGAAGATTGCTAGCCCTATGGGCGATATTTATCTAGATCATGCAAGCATAACAGAGATATGCGGAAAGCTTGGCGACAAGGATTTGCAATTTGACCTAAATAAGAAGAGCTCGAGCAGTAGCGAAAATGCATATAGCCTTGAATTTAAGAAAAGCGGAACAAGCGACACCTTTGTTCTTAACTCAAGTAAGGTAGAATTGACTTTACCACTTCCTAAGGATGCAGTATCAAGTCCTGCCGCAACACGCAAGAGCGGTAATTTCACTTACAAGATAGATGGTAAAGATGCTGAATTTGACAAAGAGTCTAAACTGGCTAAGTTGAAACTGGATCAAACAAAGGAATTCTCAGTGCTAAGCAACAAAGCAGCCGAAAAGCAAATAAGAGCTAGCATTAAGCTTTCCACAGTAAAGTTGAACAAGGTAAGCGCATCATCAGATGGTAAAATAAAGCTTACAATATCCAAGGGAGACGGCAATACACCAACTTACTATTATGTATATCGTTCAACAAAGAAGTCCAGCGGATACAAGAAGATTGGTTCGGTAAAATACTTATCAAAGGACACTTATACTTATACTAATTCTACAAACCTAAAGAAGGGCACAAAGTATTACTATAAGGTAAGGGGTTATTACAAGTCTGATGGCGTAGTGGTTTATACAAAATATTCCACTGTTAAATACGCTACTTGTAAGAAAACAAGAAAATAGTTTAAACAATATAAAACACCATTCATAGATATAATTTGAATGGTGTTTTTTAGTGCTTTATTACGCATTATGTGATATAATAACTATGTATTTTTATGTATCAAAGAAGGAGAAAAGTTTTGGATAGAGAGAAAGCCATAACTAGAACCAGCATCGTTGGAATATTAGCCAATATTGTACTATCTGGACTTAAAGCCTTGGTGGGCTTTTTGGCAGGTTCAATTGCAATAATTCTGGATGCTGTTAACAATATAACAGATGCTATGAGCTCCATAATTACCATTGCGGGAATTAAGCTTTCAAAGATGAGACCAGATGCAAATCACCCCTTTGGACATGGACGTATTGAATATTTCAGCACTATAATAATTTCATTTATTATTCTTTTTGCTGGAGCATCATCCCTATGGGAATCAGTTAAGAAGATTATTCATCCGGTAGTTGCGGAGTATTCCATATATACAATTATCGTTGTTGTTTTGTCAGTGTTTGTAAAATTGTTCCTTGGACGCTATGTTAAGAAACAAGGGGAAAAGTACAACTCTGATGCTTTGGTAGCTTCGGGACTTGATGCTTTGTTCGATGCTTTGATTTCAGTATCCACATTGGTGGGCATCGCCGTTACATTGATTTTCGATTTTTCAATTGATGGTATCATCGGTGCAGCTATTTCCGCCTTCATCATCAAGGCAGGTATAGAAATGCTGATGGAATCTATAAGCAATGTAATGGGACACCGTTCAGATGCTGAGGTTACAAAGGCTATAAAAGCCACAGCTCGAGAAATACCAGGAGTCTTGGGAGCCTATGATCTGGTTCTTCACGATTACGGCCCTGAGATGGCCATGGGTTCTATGCACATAGAAATCCCTGGTGATATGAGTGCTACAGAGATTCATAAGCTTGCCATGGAAGTGCAAACAAAGATTTATGAAGAATTCCATGTAATTTTGACTATAGGCATTTACGCCATCGATATATCCGATCCAACAATTCGAGAGATGCACTATAGGATTCACGACATATGCGGTAAATTCCCAGGAGTTATAAATTCCCATGGTATATTTATAGATGTTGAAAAGAAGCGCATTTCTTTCGATATTACAATAGACTTTTCTGTACATGACAAAGAGGCTTTTGTAGAAAAAGTAAAAGAATCTATAGACGAGATATATCCTGGATATAGATTACAAATTAATTTGGATACTAATTATAGTGATTAAGTTTAGCTTATACACATTAGAGATAGAAGAATGATGTTTTGAATAAAGGAGGAGATTAAAATGACTTATCCCACTTATGAGAGAGAAAGGATTCTTAATCCCACAGAGGAAGATATTCGTGAGGTAATAAAAGAGGCCTATTACAACGGTAAGGATAAAACTCACCTAGGTAATTTGGCACACTATATTCCAGAACTAACAAAGAGAGATCCAGATGCTTTTGGTATTTGCCGTATGGACAGAGAAGGAAAGCTAATAGAGTTCGGTGAAACTGAAACAAGATTTTCCATGCAAAGTGTGAGCAAGGTGGTAAATTTGGCTTTAGCTTTAAAATACAAGGGAGCCAAAGAGGTTTTCAATCACGTAGGCATGGAACCATCAGGAGACGCTTTTAATTCCATCATTAAGTTGGAAGCAAAGAGCGATTTGCCTTACAATCCAATGATCAATGTAGGTGCGATTCAGGTTTGTAGCTTACTTGCTAATGAATTTGAATTTGAAGAGGTTTTGGATTTTGCTAAGATTTTGTGCAAGGACGATGGCATAACTTTAAACGAGGATGTTTACGAATCCGAACAGGGGACAGGTGATAGAAACAGAGCTATGGCTTACCTGCTTAAGAGCAAGGGCGTTTTACAGGCTGACCCTGAGAAAACTTTGGAACTATATTTCAAGATGTGTTCCATCAATGTTAATGCCAGAAGTTTGGCAGGTCTCGGCCTGATCATTTCCAATAACGGGGAAGATCCAATTACAGGAAAGCACTACTTACATCCTGAGTATGTAAGAATTCTTAAGAGCATTATGTTCACTTGCGGACTATATGACGCTTCAGGTGAATTCGGAGTTAAAATCGGAATGCCAGCTAAGTCTGGTGTTGGCGGTGGTGTTGTATGTGCAACAAAGGGCCCTGCAGGTATAGGAATCTATGGACCTGCTCTTGACCAATATGGTAACTCGATAGCAGGAGTTGCAGCTTTGGAACATATTTCATACAGATTACACTTGCACGTATTTGACTTCGTATAGGAGGAGAGATGTTAAATCGTAAAGACGGAAAGTATTTAAGAGATGTGGATTCCATGCACACTATTATGCCAATTATCTATCCTAACAGATGTGACAATGAGGCGTTCATTAGTGAAATTGTGGATTTGACCAATATAAACAGGTATTTAGAGAAAAAGAATGGGGAAAACCCTGAATACAAATACAATCTATTTCAGGTTTTAATCACTAGCCTTTTAAAGACTCTTAGCTTAAGACCTAAGATGAACAGATTTGTCGCACACAAAAGGCTATACCAAAGAAATGAAATTTCTGCAGCCTTTACGGTAAAGAAAATATTCAGTGATGACGGCGAAGAGGCCTTGGCATTTATTCATGCCAAAGAGGACGATAATATTAACAGTATTCACGATGAAATTTATAGACAGGTTTCATATTATAAAGGGGGTTCCAAGGACAGCTCTACGGAGGCTATGGATTTTGTACAAAAGCTTCCTGTTCCAATTGTTCAGTTAATTGGAAATGTGGCAAGATTCTTGGACAAGCGCGGTTTAATGCCTAAATCGGTAATAGAAACTGACCCATATTATGCGACTTGTGTTGTGAGCAATTTGGGCTCAATTAAACTTCACGCAGGATATCACCATTTAACAAATTGGGGAACAACTTCTGTTTTCATGGTTATTGGTGAGAGAAAGCTTAGACCTTTTTACGATGAAGAGGGCAAGGTGGAAATGCGTGATAGTGTGGATATCACTCTAACTGTGGATGAAAGAATTGCAGATGGTTATTATTATGCTAAAACCATACGCTTGCTGAGAAAGCTTTTAGAGAATCCTGAATTGCTTGAAACTGCTTTAATAGAAAAGGTTGAATATTAATGGACACAATTTTATTTAACGGAAAAGTATATGTTGAGAAAGGCCATTATGTTGAGGCTGTAAAAGTTGATGGAAATCTAATCTCCAAAATCGGCAGTAATGAGGAAGTTTTGGCTTTAAAAGACGCCAATACTAGGCTTATAGACTGCAAGGGGAAGACTTTGATCCCTGGACTTAACGATTCTCATATGCATTGCACTCAATTTGGAGAGGTGAAAGCCAAGGCTCCCATTGATAAGGCAAGATCCGTTGATGAATTGGTGGCTATTTGCCAGGATTTTTTGAAGAAGAATCCTGATAAATGTAAAAATGGTTTGCACGCTATAGGCTGGAATCAGGACCTGTATCCTGATAAAAGAATGCCAAACAGATATGATTTGGACAAGATAAGTACAGATATTCCAGTTATAGTGGAGAGAGTCTGTGGACACGTCCTAAGCGGAAACAGCAAAGTTGTTGAGCTTATGGGCTTGGAAGATTACCAAGGTTCATTGGAATCAGGTGAAATCTACAAGGATGAAAATGGGGTTCCCAATGGAATAGTTTCAGAATATCTTTGTAATCTGGCCAATGAGTTGATTCCAAAGCCAAGCTTGGATGAACAGAGAAAAATCCTAGTGGAAACTATGGACTATTTGGTTTCTCACGGTTTGACAAGCGTCCAAAGCAATGATGTGGGAACGACTTTCTTTGATGCGGACAAGGCTTTTGCCCTATTACACGACATTTACGACAAGGGCGAAGGCAAGGTGAGATATAGACATCAAGTTTGTTTTAATGATATAGAAGAATTTAAAAAATACCTAAGCGAAGGGGAATACGCCAAGGGAGATTATCCTGAGGACGGCTTGCTTCAATTAGGACCTCTAAAGCTTTTCAAGGACGGAAGTCTGGGTGCGAGAACAGCCTTAATGAAAAATGGATATGCAGATGATCCAGACAATCACGGAACTCTTTGGTTGAGCGATGAGGATATGGATGCCTATTGTATATTGGCAGCACAAAATGGTTTGCAGGTTGTAACTCACTGCATAGGAGATTTGGCTGTTGAAAAGACGATGGATTCTTATGAAAAAGCTTTTGTAAATGGTAAAAATGAACTACGCCACGCATTGGTTCATTGCCAAGTTACAGATGAGGAGATTATTCAAAGAATAATCGATAAGGATATTTTAGTCTTTGCACAGCCAATATTCCTAGATTATGACATGAAAATAGTCGAGGAACTTTGTGGTAAGGATTTAGCGGATACTTCATATGCTTTTGGAACTCTTATAAAAAGAGGGGCTCATCTAGCATACGGTACAGATGCACCAGTTGAAGATTGCAATCCTTTCCCTAATATCTATATGGCGGTTACAAGATGTGATATATCAGGCTACCCTGAGGGTGGCTTTAATCCAAAAGAAAAGGTGGATGTTGAGACAGCCATAGACGCCTACACTTTGGGAAGCGCATATGGTGAATTTATGGAGGACAAATTGGGTAGAATCAAAGAAGGCTATTTGGCCGATATGATTCTACTTGATAGAGATATTTTTACCGTAGATCCTATGGAAATTAAAGACATTTTACCTGTTTTAACTATGGTAAATGGTAGTTTGATGTTTGAAAAGGAGGGAGCTTATGAAATTTGTATGTAAAACAATGGATGAGCTAACAGGAAAACAAGTATATGAGATGATAAAAGCAAGACTTGCAGTATTTTGCGTAGAGCAGGATTGTGTTTATCAAGATTGCGATGACTATGACTACGGTCTTCACCTGTTTTATGAAGAGGATGATGGCACAGTTGTAGCCTATGCTAGATTATATGATGTTGATCCAAAGACTTTGAACGAATTTCCTTTGCAGGATGGAAGTGGTATGGTAAAATATCAACTTCATCCAGATGCTAAAACTGTTCAAATTGGCAGAATGTTGACTATCAATCGTAAGACTGGACAAGGAGCTTCCCTGTTAAAGGAAGTAATTAAAGCGGCTCGTGAAATAATGAAGGCAGACTATATTTATGCCGAAGCCGAATCAGATGTAATCGGTTTTTATACAAGAGAGAATTTTGTTTTATGTTCCGATGCTTATATCAAAGATGGCATTTTACATAACAGCATGGAACTTAAATTGTAATTTTGGAGGGAAACGTGGCTAGAAATAATTCATTAGAAATTTATGCCAGCTATTCCTGCTTGGAACAAGCTATCAATTTCGTAGACGAATGCTTTGTTCGCAGTAAAAACAGTGCCTCTACTAGAAGAGAATATTTAGTTGCCTTTGAAGAAGTTCTTGGCAAAATTATTGAGCACCTTGATGATGAGACTAAGGTTATAAGCTTGAATTTTAACAAGGATGTATCTTCAAACTGTGCAATTCATATTGGTTTCAAGGGCCATCTGTTTGAGTTGGATTTAGATGAGGATGATATTCGAGACAAAATCATCGCCAATTATGAGGACAAGATTCATCTAAGATATAACAAGGGATATAATACCGTTACTATTAACGTAGGTATTTCCTATTCCAACAACTTTATGCTTAGTGTTATCGCAGTAATTGCCGGCATTGCAGTGGGAGGATTTTTCCAATTAATATGGCCTCATGCTCAAAGAATGGAAATAGCGGATAGTGTTGGGTTCGTGTTAGATGACTACATGGCTATCATATCTTTGATTGCGCCTTTTGTGGCCTTTTGTTGTATCACCGTAACCATTTGCGATGCTTACAGAGACATTGCAAGAATACCGGGGATGAAGCGTATCTACACATCATATGTGGGAACTACAATTATTACACTAATTACGTCCCTTCTTATTGCGGGGGCATTATGTGCGCCATTAGGGGGAGAGGTCTACACTGAGTGGGCGACTGATACTCATACAAACCTGACTTCTTATATGAAAGAACTCCTTGAACATTGGAAGCCTGAGACATTTTTCTCACCACTTATCAATGACAATGTCCTTCAGCTAATCGCACTATCAATAATTACTGGAATTGCAGTTGGAATTCTTAGTAGATCGTCGGAATTTACGCCAAGACTTATTGAAACTGTAAAAGGTCTTTTCTGCAAGATTTTAGGTATGATTTATACTATATCACCACTTATTATCTTTGTGGGAACAGTTTATACAATAAACTACTTTGAAGGTGGCGTGTTTGAATTCCTATATGTAATGGCTTATATGTTCCTTGCAGTTTTGATAGCTCTTGCAGTAGTTTTAGTGGGATATGCTTTAATCCTGAAAGCATATGGATTACCAGTAAGAGAAACTTTCAAACAAATATGGCCTATAGCTTTTGAAGTAGGCAAAATAGGTTCAACTATAGATGCTACACCATATACAATCAGAAATACTAAGAAAGTTTTCGGACTTTCCGATAGACTGCTTAATATTTCAATTCCAGCAGGTGCCAACTGCAATATGGATGGTAACTCAGCAACAATTATTACTTTCCTTGCTTTGTGCGCCTATGTATACGGAATAAGTCTTAGCGTAACTGACTGCATTTTGATGCTTTTGATAGTATTCCTTGTTTCCTATGGTGCACCATCCCAACCAGGAACCATGCTGATCACCGTTTCCATCGTTGGACCGTTGATTGGAGTTAGCGATATATATCCAATTCTATTGCTAGAAGTATTGCTTTCAAAAGTGCTTGCAGCATTTAACGTTACAGGCGACATAATATCTACACTTACAACAGCAAAGAAGATTAAGATATAAAATAAAAAGGAATATCAGTGAT
>JAKSSL010000031.1 GCA_024403115.1 Clostridia bacterium | reverse complement strand
GTAACAAAGGGAACTAACGAACCTTATAGAATCATGACTTCAAGAGCAGAGTACAGACTTTTACTTCGTCAAGATAATGCTGACGAGAGATTAACTGGAAAATCTTTCCAATTAGGACTTGCTACTCAAGAGAGATATGATAGATTCCTTGCAAAGCAAAACAAGGTGCAAAATGAAATTGCCAGATTAGAGGAAACTATGCTAAAGCCTTTAGAAATCAACGACTTCCTAGAGGAAATGGGTACAAGCCCTGTTCAATCCAGCATTTCCATGGCAGACGCTCTTAGACGTCCACAAATTAAATTGAAGGATTTAGCGAAGATGGATCCAAGTCTAGGTGAATTGCCATATCATATCGCTACTCAAATTGAAGTTCAAATCAAGTACGAGGGATATATTAACAAGCAAATGCAACAAATTGAAAGATTCAAAAAGCTTGAAAACAAGCTACTTTCAGAGGATTTTGATTATTTGAATCTAAAGGGTTTGCGTATAGAGGCAGCACAAAAGCTAGATGCGGTTAGACCTAGATCAGTTGGACAGGCTGCAAGAATTTCAGGAGTTTCTCCTGCCGATATTAATGTATTGTTGATTCATTTGGAAAAGCAAAGAAGAGAGAATGAATAGAGTAAAAGAATTTTTACAAAAGAATAATATTGATAATATTGATGAGAAGCTATTCAAGCTAGAAAAATATATGGACAGGATATTGGAGCTTAATAATAGCATTAATCTTACTGCCATAAAGGACAGAGAAGAGTTTGTTGAAAAGCACTATCTAGATTCTCTAAGCATTGTAATTTCAAAGGAATTTCAAGATGCTAAGAAGCTGATAGATGTGGGAACAGGAGCAGGTTTTCCAGGAATTCCCCTTGCAATAGTTTTCCCAGACAAGAAATTTATTCTAATGGATTCTTTACAGAAGAGATTAAAGATAATCGATACTTTGTGTGAGGAATTAGGAATAGCTAATGTTCAAACTCTTCATGGAAGAGCTGAAGATATAGGCCAAAATCCTCAGTATAGGGAGAGCTTTGATATTTGCTTGAGCCGTGCAGTTGCAAGGCTTACAGTTCTTTCGGAGTACTGCATTCCATTGGTTAAACAGGAAGGATATTTCATTTCCTATAAGGGAGCAGAAAGCGAAGAAGAAATAGGCGATGCTAGGAATTCCATTGGTATATTAGGTGGAAAGCTGATAAATGTAATAGACGCTAATCCAGGAGAGAATACAAAGGACCATAATTTGATACTTATTAAAAAAATAAAAAATACCCCATCAAATTATCCTAGAAAAGCTGGCTTACCTAGCAAAAAGCCTTTAAATTAGCCATTTTTGGTAATGTTTCACGTGAAACATTACCATTTTTTATTGTAAATTTTTTGTGAAAATTGTGGAAATATATGAGAAAAAACTATATAATAGGGGTATCATTATATAGGAGGAAAATATGGGAAAGAGCATTGCTATATTTAATCAAAAAGGTGGAGTTGGTAAAACAACTACAAATATCAACCTTGGAGCATGTTTAGCACAAAAAGGGAAAAAGGTATTAATAATTGACATCGATCCGCAAGGTAATACTACTAGCGGACTTGGATTTGAGAAGAAGAGGCTTCGCAATACTACTTATAATTTATTAGTAGAAAAGGATTACAAAACTAGAAAAGCTATCCTTCACACAAGCACAAAGAACTTGGATTTAATCCCCGCAAGCGTTGATTTAGCAGGGGCTGAGATAGAATTAGTTCAAATTCCTGGCAGAGAAAAAATGCTGAGAGAAGCTTTGAAAAAGGTAAAGGATGACTATGATTTCATTTTCATTGACTGCCCTCCTTCACTAGGCCTGTTAACTATTAACTCATTAGCTGCGGTAGATACAGTTTTAATTCCTATCCAATGTGAATTCTATGCTTTGGAAGGTGTTAGCCAATTGATGAGCACTATTGAATTGGTAAAGAAGAGCATCAATCCTAATCTTGAAATAGAAGGGGTTATTTTGAGCATGTTTGATGGAAGAACTAATTTATCTGTGCAAGTAGTACAAGAGGTTAAGAAGTATTTTGGAAATCGTGTATATTCAACTGTAATTCCTAGAAACGTAAGACTTGCAGAAGCTCCAAGTTATGGACTTCCTATTACAGAATATGATCCAAAATCAACAGGCGCTTTAGCCTACATGGAATTTGCAGAAGAATTTTTAGAAAGTGATGAATTATAATGGCTAAGAAAAGTGGTGGCTTGGGCAGAGGCTTAGATGCCCTATTTGCAGACGCTCCAAGCTTTGAAATAGAAGAAAAAGAAGAAAAAAAGACTAGCACAAAATCCAGCTCGACACCTGAGCCTGCGGACAATGCTATAGTATATATCGATATTAACGACATTGAGCCAAACAAGAACCAACCTAGAAAGACTTTTGATCAGGACAAGTTGGAAGATTTGGCCAATTCAATTATTGAAAACGGCATCATTCAGCCAATAGTTGTTCGCAAGACTGGAAACACTTATGAGATAGTTGCTGGTGAAAGAAGATGGAGAGCATCCAGAATTGCTCAGTTAAAGACAGTTCCTTGTATTGTTCGTACTCTATCCGACGAGGAGAACATGCTTTTTGCAATCATTGAAAACATGCAAAGAGAAGACCTTAACCCCGTTGAAGAGGCACGCGGATTGGAGCAAATGATAGAGAACTATGGCTTGACTCAGGAACAAGTTTCCAAGGCCGTTGGCAAGAGCAGACCATATATTGCAAACTGTCTAAGATTGTTAAAGCTTCCTCAAGAAGTTTTGGCCCTAGTTGAAGATGGTAGCATTTCCAACGGACATGCTAGAGCCCTAATCAACATGAAGGATGACAAGGAAAAGCTAAAACTAGCTAACAAGGCTGCAAAGGAAGGCCTTTCTGTTCGTGAGGTTGAAAACATTGTAAAGGATGGACCTAAGAAGAAGGCTGAACCAAGAAAGAAGAGAAAAGATCCTAACCTAGAACAGGTTGAAGCTGATTTAAAGAAGGCTCTTGGAACTAAGGTAAACATTAAGGAAAGCGGTAAAAAGGGCGTAATCGAAATCGAGTACTATAACAAAGAGGAATTGGAAAGATTAATCGCTTTGTTAAAAGACCTATAATTTCAACGAAAGAACAAAGTTTTTTCACGTGAAACAAATTAAATAAACTATTGAATTCTCACGCTTAGTCGTGAGAATTTTTACCTAAGGACTTATTGAAATTGGTAAAAATTGGAAATACTGTGAAAGTTGGAAAATTTCAAGCTTTTGTGATATAATAATATTTCAATTATAGGCTAAAATGGGGTGAGTATATGGAAAAGGACAAAACAAGTCAATTTTCATTGAAAAATGTTCCCCTTCCATCATGTATAGTTGATGAAGAGGGAAAAATAATTGAGACTAACAGTTTAATCTCAGAAGTGTTTGTTTACGATGGTGTAAAGGACGCTTCCTTCTTTGCGTTAACTGGCGTAAAGGCTGAGGAGCTCTTTGCAAAAGCTGACTCTCAAGAGTATGCCATGGTAAAGCGAAACGACAAGAGCTTTAAGATTGTAACAAGCAGCCTTGAGGATCAAGACGGGAAAAAGCTTTTGGCAGCATTCATAGACATCACTCACTTGGAAGAACTGAAGAATAAGTATAACAGCACATGGCTTTCAGTAATCATCGTCAACATTGATAACTACGATGAGCTTTTACAGGAAAACAGCGAAAAGGAAGTTTCTGCCCTGAGAACAGATATTGATAAATTAGTTCGTGACTGGGGAGAAAAGTTGGAGGCCAGCGTTAACAAGGTTGGTAAGAATCAATATATTCTTTTTGCTGAGCAAGCAAAGGTTGAACCAACTATTGAAGCGAAGTTCCCTATTTTGGATGAGGCGAGAAAGATTGAAACATCATCTGATTTTCCTATCAGTCTTAGCATAGGCGTAGGTCAAAGGGGAAACAGCATTGCTGCAACTGAGGAATATGCGGAAAGCGCTGTTGAACTAGCTCTTGGAAGAGGTGGCGACCAGGCCGTTGTAAAGCAGGGCGGTAATGTTCAATACTTTGGCGGAGTTCTTCAAAGCGTTGAAAAGAACAACAAGGGTAAATCTCGAATCATAGTTCACGCTCTTAAGCGCCTGATTAAAAACGCCGATCGCGTGTTCATTATGGGACATAGAAATCCTGATATGGATGCTTTCGGTTCAGCTCTTGGACTTCACAAGCTTTGCAAGATGGAGAGCAAAGAAGCCTATATTATAGTCAACAGCTTTGGGGACAACCTGAGAGAGATTTACAGAGCTGCCGTTGAAAGCGAGAACTATAAAATTATAAACACTGAAAAAGCTCTAGAACTAGTAACAAAGGATTCTTTAGTTATAGTTTTAGATACAAATAGACTAAGCCTAGTTGAATGTCCTGAAATTTTAGATTGTACAGACAACGTGGCTATAGTGGATCACCATAGAAGGGCGGAGGACTACATCGCAAAAGCTAAGTTGGCTTATGTGGAATCCTATGCATCATCAACAGCAGAATTAATAAGCGAGATGCTGGAATACGTGGTTCCAAAGAAAACTTTAAACAAATTCGAAGCGGAAGCTTTATTAGCAGGAATGACCATCGACACTAACCGTTTTGCTACCAAGACAGGAGTGAGAACCTTTGAGGCAGCATCTTGGTTAAGACGGGCTGGCGCAGATACAACAGAAGTTAAAAAGTATTTCCAAACTTCTCTGGAGGATTTCCAGGTAAAAGCAAAATGCGTTGCAGGAGCAGAGTTCTACGACAAGGAAATTGCCATTTCTATCTGCGAAGGTCAGCACGAAGACGCCCAGGTACTCGTATCGCAAGTAGCCGATGAGTTATTGAATATCAAGGGTATAAAGGCGAGCTTTGTCATGGGCTGTGATAAAAACGGAAAGACAGTGCTTAGCGCAAGATCTTTGGGTGAGATAAACGTGCAATTAGTGGCAGAACGCTTTGGCGGAGGCGGACATCTTACAACAGCAGGCGCACAAAGCTACGAAAGTCCAGAAGTAATAAAAGAAAAGCTATTGGAAATAATTGGGGAATCAAAGGAGGAATAGAATGCAAGTCATTTTAAAGAAAGATTTAAAAGGAACAGGTAAAGCAGGAGATATCGTTAAGGTTAGCGATGGCTATGCTAGAAATATGCTTTTGCCAAAGGGCATTGCAGTTGAGGCAACAAAGGAAAACCTTAGAGTTCTTGAAAGAGATAACAAGCTTATGGCTGAAAAGAAAGCTGCAGAAAAAGCAGCAGCTGAAGCGGTAAAAGCAGAATTGGAAAAAGCACCTTTGGTTCTTAAAACAAAGGTTGGAGAAAACGGAAGACTATTTGGCTCAATTACTTCCATGGAAATTGCAGCTGAATTAAAGAAGCAATACGACATTGAAATAGACAAGAAGAAAATAGAATTGAAATCACCTATTAAGGAAATTGGTGATTACGAATTAAAGGTAAAGCTTTATCCAGAAGTTGCTGGAACTGTAAAGCTTAAGGTGGAGGAAGCGTAATGGCAAATGCAATGAATGGCAAGGTGCCGCCTCATAGTTTGGAAGCAGAGCGCTCAGTACTTGGCGCTTGCATGAGAGATGAATTTGCAATCAACGATTGTATGGAACTTTTGAGAGCAGAAGATTTCTACTCCGAAGCTCACAAGGAAATCTTTCACGGCATTGTAGAATTAAATAGAGACAGAGAACCGGTAGACGCTATCACTTTAAGTGAAAAGCTAAAATCTATGGGTGTTCTTGAAGCGGTTGGAGGCAGAGCATATATTATGACTCTTTCAGCAGAGGTGCCTTCTGTTTCCAATGCAAAGGAATATGCGAAAATCGTTGCGGAGAAATCAGAGCTTAGAAAATTAATAAGGGTTACTGATGAGGTGAGCAACAAATGCTATAGACAGGATGAAGATGCAGTGGACATCTTGGATTTTGCTGAGCAAAACATCTTCGAAATAGCTCAAGATGGTCAAAGAAAAGACTATGAGACTATTAACGATGTAATGAGAGCTAACCTAAAGCAAATAGACGATGCGGTGGCTCACCGTGGGGAAATCAGAGGTGTGCCTACTGGTTTTGCAAGCTTGGATAGAAAGCTAAACGGGCTAAGAGGATCCGAACTGGTAATATTGGCAGCTCGTCCTTCAATGGGAAAGACTGCTTTTGCATTAAACATCGCAGCCAACGCAGCGATGGAACACGACAAGTCCGTTATGATATTCTCCTTGGAAATGTCCAAGACTCAATTGGGAGAAAGACTTCTTTCAATGGAGGGCAAGGTTGAGGCCCAAAAGCTTCAAACAGGAGAAATGGAAGCTAAGGACTGGGATAGCCTTTACTATGCAACTGACAAGCTTTCAAAGGCAAAGCTTTTCATAGATGACACTGCAGGAATCACTTTAATGGAAATGAAGAACAAGTGCCGCAGACTGAAGGAAAGCGAATCCGGCTTAGATTTGATAATAATCGACTACTTACAACTAATGTCCTCAGAAAAGAGTGAATCCAGAGTGCAAGAAGTAAGTGCTTTATCCAGAGGCTTAAAGCTTATGGCCAAGGAATTGGATTGCCCTATTTTGGTATTATCACAATTATCACGTAAGCCTGATGACAGACCAAATCATAGACCTATGCTTTCTGACCTGCGTGAATCAGGTTCAATCGAACAAGATGCGGATATGGTTATCTTCCTTTGCAGAGAAGAAGTCTATGACAAGGAAAATACAGAAGTTCGTGGATTGTGCGATGTGGATATTGCTAAGAATAGACGAGGAGAGACAGCTTCAATTACTCTAACGTGGGTTGGAAGATATACTAAGTTTAGTGAAAGAGCTGTGGAGTAATTTCATGAAATATAGAAAGAGCAGACAAAAGAATATGTACCTGCATGACACACCTTTGGAGAACTTGTTCATTGGTGAGTATTTGGCAAAAGCTCCAGGAGACTATATTAAAGTCTATTTGATGGAGCGCATGTATGCTGAAATGGATCAATGCCAAGATGTGGATTTAATTGGAAAGCAATTAAACCTTGAAACAAAGGATGTTGAGCAGGCTAATAAATACTGGAGCGATAAAGGCTTAATCATAATCAAAGAAGGTGAAATTATCTTCAAGGAACTTAAGTCAATGATGTTTGGTTTTGAAGAAGCTGACGATATGGCGCAAGACAATGAAGATAGCCCTCTTGTTGATAAGGGACTTGCCAAGGTTTTTGAAGCCATTGAATCAAACTGGGGCCAAATGCTAGATGGCAGTAAGATGCAGGAGGTTTCTTCTTGGGTAAAGGACTACAATGCGGATTATGATTTAATAATTAGAGCTATAGTTTATTGCAAGGAAAGAAGCAAGGAAAACATTAACTATCTGAGAAGCGTAGTAATAGGCTGGCTTGATGCGGGATGTTCTTCCAAGGAAGACGTGGAAAAATATTTGGCTGACAGAGACCAAAGATATTATCAATATCGCAAGATTTTCAACGAGATAGGCCTTCCTGGAAATCCGGGGGAAGCTCACAAAGCTATTATGGACAGATGGTTTGATGATTGGCACTTCAATATGGATAGAATTATGGAGGCTTGTAAGAAAGCAACAGGAATTGCTAATCCTAATCTTAACTATGTTAATGCCATTTTGGAAACTTGGGCCAAAGAAGCCGAGAGCCAAGG
>JAKSSL010000030.1 GCA_024403115.1 Clostridia bacterium | reverse complement strand
GGAAAGATAAAAGCTTTTACCATGGGCGCCTATGCAGGCGATGACGAGTTTATCACTCACATTGAGAAAGCTGATGTTGAGTACAGAGGCTTATACCAGGCGATCAACTGGGAACTTGCAAAAGCTTTGGACGAAAAGGTGAAATATATAGATCGTGAAGAGGATATGGGACTCTTGAATCTTCGTCAGAGCAAGGAAGGCTATAAGCCTTGCAAAATGTACGAAAAATATTACTTGGAGTACTAAAAATCCTTGACAAATGGAAATAATAGAGTACAATATTATATGTTAACAAAATATTTATATAAGTATTTACACTGAGAAGGAGGAAAGAAGCATGAAGGAAGGAATCCATCCAAATTATGTGGAATGTAAAGTAACTTGCGCATGTGGAAATTCTTTTGTTACTAAGTCAACAAAGGAAGAAATGAGATTAGACGTTTGCTCAGCATGTCATCCATTCTTTACAGGACAACAAAAATTCATCAACCGTGGTGGACGTGTTGAAAAGTTCAAGAACAAGTACAATTTGGACTAATAATGAATTTAAACCGGATTTTTACATCCGGTTTTTTATTGACATGGGCGTTTAAGCCTTTAATTCCAACGGTGTTTGTGATATAATAACTATAAGTATGGCGTAAATTTTTTGAGGAGAAAATTATGTTCGATAAACTAGATTTTACAGTTGAAAAATACGAGGAACTTTCACTTAAAGTATCTGACCCAGATATTATTGCTAATCAAAGTGAATGGCAAAAATATATTAGAGAAATGAGTGAACTTGAGCCTATAGTTAAGAAATATAAAGAATACAAGGACCTTAAATCAAATATGGAAGAGGCAAAGGAAATGCTTTCCATGGGCGATGACGAATTAAAGGAACTTGCCAAGATGGAAATTGCTGAGGCTGAGGAAAGAATTCCAGAATTGGAAGACGAACTAAGAATTGCCTTGCTTCCAAAGGACCCTAACGATGACAAGAATGTTATCTTAGAAGTTCGTGCTGGTACAGGTGGAGATGAGGCCGCATTGTTTGCTGCAGATCTTCTAAGAATGTATACTCGTTTTGCTGAAAGACAGGGCTGGAAGATGGAACTTATGGATGTTAATGAAATCGGAATCGGTGGAGTTAAGGAAGCCAGCGTATTGGTAAAGGGCAGAGGCGCTTATTCAAAGCTTAAATATGAATCAGGCACTCACAGAGTTCAACGTGTTCCAGAAACAGAAAGCTCAGGACGTATTCATACATCAGCTGCAACAGTTGCAGTTTTGCCAGAAGTAGATGACGTTGAAGTAGAAATCAAGCCAGAAGATATTAGAGTGGACGTTTACCGTGCATCAGGTAATGGTGGACAATGCGTAAACACTACTGACTCAGCGGTTAGATTAACTCACTTGCCAACAGGCATGGTAGTTACTTGTCAGGATGAAAAGTCTCAATTGAAGAATCGTGATAAGGCGATGAAAGTACTTAAATCAAGGCTTTATGACAAAATGCTTCAAGAACAAAACGATGCTATTTCAGCGGACAGAAGAAGCCAAGTAGGTTCTGGCGATAGAAGTGAAAGAATTAGAACATATAACTTCCCACAAGGAAGAGTAACAGACCATAGAATTGGAATGACCCTATACAAGCTGGACAGCTTTATGGAAGGCGAAATCGATGAGATTCTTAATGGTTTAATTACTGCAGATCAAGCAGAAAAGATGAAAGCATTTGGAAGTGGAAACTAGGTATTTTGAATCCACAAAAGAAGATTTGAAAAAAGCGTCACAAATCATTGCTGATGGAGGCTTAGTTGCTTTTCCCACAGAGACTGTATACGGCCTTGGAGCGGATGCTTTAAATGAAGAGGCTGTATCAAAGGTTTATACTGCAAAAGGAAGACCTAGCGATAATCCAATGATAGTCCATATTAGCCGAGTTGAGGAAATGGACGCTTTGGCAGACTACGACAAATTAAGTGGAAAAGCCATAGCTAATATTAAAAAGCTAGCTAAAAACTGCTGGCCAGGACCTCTAACTATGATTTGTCCCGCTAAGGAAATCATTCCTAGAGTGACAAGGGGCGGACTTGATACTGTGGGCATAAGGATGCCTTCAAGTAAGACAGCTTTGGATTTAATCTCATTTAGCGGATGCCCTATTGCAGCACCAAGCGCAAATATTTCTGGAAGACCAAGCCCAACAACATGGCAACACTGCCATTTGGATTTGGACGGCAAGGTTGATGGAATAATCAAGGGCGAAGACTGTCAAATAGGAATAGAATCCACGGTAATAGATATGACTAGCGACATTCCAACTATACTGAGACCAGGAGCTTATACAAGGGAGTTCTTGGAAGAGCTATTGGGACAGGTAGAAGTGGATAAGGCACTGTATCAAAAACCTGGTGAGGATTTTCATCCAAAAGCACCGGGCATGAAATACAAGCATTATGCTCCAAAAGCCCAAATGGTTATATACAAAGGGGCAGGTGCTAAACGAGCAATTCAAAATGAATGCAAGAACTTAGAGGCTGAAGGCAAGAAGGTAGGGGTAATAATCTACGACGATATGGAGATTGCCACTCATGACTTTTTCGCAAGGCTTAGACAGCTGGACGAAGAAGGGGTGCAGTACATACTTGCTGAGGCGGTAGATGAAAAAGGCCTAGGCTTTTCCCTGATGAACAGAATGGAAAAGTCTGCTGGCTTTAACATAAAGGAGGTTCCTATGAAAATAGCAGTAGCAAGCGACCACGGTGGTTTTGCTCTTAAAGAAAAGGTGAAAGCACATCTGATTGAAAGAGGAATTGAGGTGCTGGATCTAGGTACAAACTCAGAAGAATCCGTTGATTACCCTAAATATGGTCAAGCTTGTGGTGAAGCTGTAGTGAGCGGACAAGCTGATAAGGGCATAGTTGTTTGTGGCACAGGAATAGGAATTTCAATAGCAGCAAATAAGGTAAAGGGAGTTAGATGTGGCCTTTGCACAAGCGTTGAAATGGCTCATTTAACAAAACAACACAACGATGCTAATATTCTCGCTATGGGCGGAAGAACTACTGAAGAGGGTCTAGCAATTGCAATTGTAGATGAATGGCTAGATACTGAGTTCGAAGGTGGTCGCCACCAAAGACGAGTTGATATGTTAAATAATATGTAATTAAAATAAATGGAGGAAATTAAAATGGGAAAAGTACACGTATTTGATCATCCGTTAATTCAACACAAGGTAGCTTTAATGAGAAAGACTGAAACTACAACAAAGGATTTTAGAGATCTTGCAACAGAAGTTGTAACTCTAATGGGTTTCGAAGCAACTAGAAACTTACCATTAGAACCAGTTGAAATTGAAACTCCTATTTGTAAGGCAACAGTAAACATGCTTAAGGGCGAAGACATCGCTATCGTTCCTATCCTAAGAGCTGGTTTAGGCTTTGTAGATGGTATGCTAAGCCTATATCCAAACGCAAAGGTTGGACATATTGGATTATACAGAGACCCTGAAACTCATGAACCAGTAGAATACTACTGCAAGATGCCTACAGATATTGATAAGAGAGAAATCTTCGTAGTAGACCCTATGCTTGCTACAGGTGGTTCAGCAGTAGCTGCAATCGACTTTATCAAGCAACACGGTGGAAAGAATATCGCTTTCATGTGCTTAATCGCTGCTCCAGAAGGCATCGAAGTTCTTCAAAAGGCACATCCTGATGTAGATATTTACATCGCTGCAAAGGACGAAAAGCTAAATGAAAACGCATACATCGTTCCAGGCTTAGGTGATGCTGGAGACAGATTATACGGTACTAAATAATATATAAGGGAAAAGATTATGGATTTTAACAAACTAATACCTGACAATGTAAGTAAATTTGATAATGTATACGATGTTCT
Source organism: Clostridia bacterium (assembly GCA_024403115.1). Lineage (GTDB taxonomy): Bacteria > Bacillota > Clostridia > Peptostreptococcales > Anaerovoracaceae > JAKSSK01. The sequence goes on along the minus strand of JAKSSL010000030.1, from coordinate 4,157 downwards.
AAAGGAACGTGGTTTTATCGAGCAATCTACAGACGAAGACAAGGTTAGGGAGCTTTTACAAAATGAAAAAGTAAAGTTCTACATCGGCTTTGACCCAACTGCAGATTGCTTGCACGTAGGACACTTTATGCAAGTTATCATTATGATGTACATGCAAAAGTTCGGCCACACTCCAGTGGTATTAATCGGTGGAGGTACTGGACACGTAGGCGATCCTTCAGGTCGTAGCGACATGCGTCAAATGATGACAAGTGAAACTATTGAGCACAACTGTCAAGAATTCAAAAAGCTATTCGACAAATTCCTAGAGTTTGATGATGAATGGAAATATGAAGGCAACGAAGGCGTTTACAAGCCAGGCAAGGAGAACAAGACTCCTGAACCTGGAAAAGCTATTGCTGTAAACAATGCTAGATGGCTTTTGCCACTAAACTACATTGAGTTTAACAGAGAAATAGGTTCACAGTTTAATGTTAACACTATGCTTAGAGCTGAATGCTTCAAGCAAAGAATGGAACGTGAAGGCGGCCTTACTATGTTAGAGCTTAACTATATGCTAATGCAAAGCTACGACTTTATGGTAATGGCAAGAGACTTCGATGTTAAGATTCAATTCGGTGGTAATGACCAATGGTCAAATATTATCGGCGGTGTTGATTTAACTAGAAAGATGACTGGCAAGGAAGTCTATGGAATGACTTTCTCACTTCTTACAAACTCAGAAGGCAAGAAGATGGGTAAGACTGCTAAGGGTGCTTTGTGGCTTAGCCCTGAAAAAACTTCTCCTTACGAGTTCTATCAATACTGGAGAAATGTTGGCGATGCCGACGTAAATAAATGTCTTAGAATGTTGACTTTCCTTCCTATGGAAGAGGTTGAAAGATTATCAAATCTAAAGGATGCTGAAATCAACAAGGCTAAGGAAGTATTGGCATACGAAGTTACTAAGCTTGTTCACGGTGAAGAGGAAGCTAATAAGGCTCAAGATGCTGCTCGCGCTGCTTTTGGAGGTGGCGGAGATTTAAGCAATCTTCCTACTGTTCAAATGGAAAAAGCAAAGTTTGAAGGCGAAGGCATGGGCGTTGTAAACTTCATGAAGGAATTAGGCTTGGTGCCAAGCACTCGTGAAGGCTTTATGACTATTGAACAAGGCGGTCTAAAGCTTGATGGAGAAAAGGTTTTGGACAAGAAGATGAACGTCACTTTGGATACTTTCAAGGATGGCAAAATCTTAGTAGAAAAAGGTAAGAAGAAAAAGTTAATCGTTGAGTTAGCATAATAAAACAAATAAAAAGCACGGTTTACAAAAGTGGACCGTGCTTTTTTGATTCTACTAACACAGAGAAGACTTAGGGGCGCCGAACTAGAAAAAAATATAAAATTATGATAATATACTTTTATATGAATTTTCAAAAAAGATTTAGTATGAGGAGTTGGATCAATGGGCTTAGATAATAAAAAGGAACAGGAACGAGCTGAACTTCATAGAGCTATATGGGCAATTGCTGATGAGCTTCGTGGTTCTGTAGATGGTTGGGATTTTAAGAATTATGTGCTTGTCACTATGTTTTACAGATACATCTCTGAAAATATAACAAATTATATTAATGAGGGCGAAATAGCGGCAGGAGATATTGGTTTTGATTATGCTCAAATGGCAGATGAGGAAGCTGAAGAGGCGAGAGACGGCCTTGTTGAAGAAAAAGGCTTTTTTATTCTTCCATCAGAGCTTTTTTGTAATGTCAGAGCGAATGCCAAAAATGATGAAAATCTTAATGAAACACTTGAAAAGGTTTTTAGACATATTGAAGACTCGGCAAAAGGCAGTGAGTCAGAAGATGACTTTGCAGGCCTTTTTGATGACTTCGATGTAAATAGCAATAAGCTTGGTTCTACAGTTGCAAAGAGAAATGAAAAGCTTTGCAAGCTTCTTGATGGTGTTGCAGATATGAATCTTGGCGATGTCAGGGGTCATGATATAGATGCCTTTGGTGATGCCTACGAGTATCTTATGACAATGTATGCATCAAATGCAGGAAAATCAGGTGGAGAGTTCTTCACTCCTGCTGATGTATCTGAACTTCTTACAAGGCTTGGTACAGTTGGCAAAACTGAAATAAATAAAGTTTACGACCCAGCTTGTGGCTCAGGTTCTTTGCTTTTGAAGGCTGAGAAGGTGCTTGGCAAAGATAAGGTTCGTAATGGGTTCTACGGACAAGAAATTAATATTACAACTTACAATCTTTGCCGTATCAATATGTTCTTACATGATATCGGTTTTGATAAATTTGATATTGCGTGTGAAGACACGCTTACCAGTCCGCAGCATTGGGATGATGAGCCTTTTGAATTAATCGTATCAAATCCTCCATATTCTATTAAATGGGCTGGAGATGATAACCCATTGCTTATAAACGATCCTCGTTTTTCACCTGCTGGTGTTCTTGCTCCTAAGAGCAAAGCAGACTTAGCTTTCATTATGCACAGTCTTTCTTGGCTTGCATCAAATGGAACTGCGGCTATTGTATGCTTCCCAGGAATTATGTACCGTGGCGGTGCTGAAAAGAAAATTCGTAAATATCTGATTGATAACAACTATGTAGATTGTGTTATTCAGTTGCCTTCAAACCTTTTCTTTGGTACATCCATTGCAACATGCATTATGGTTCTTAAGAAGAACAAGACTGATAATAAGACACTTTTCATTGATGCAACTAATGAGTGCATCAAAGTAACAAATAACAACAGGCTATCAGAAGCAAATGCTGATCGCATTGTTGATGTGTTCTCAAAACGTGAAGATGTTGGGTATTTCTCTCATCTGGCAACATATGAGGAAATTGAAGAAAACGATTTTAACCTTTCAGTTTCAACATATGTAGAACCAGAAGACACTAGAGAAAAGATTGATATCGTAAAGCTAAACGCAGAGATCAAAGAAATCGTAGCAAGAGAACAAGTGCTTCGCAAAGAGATCGATAAGATTATCGCAGAAATCGAGGGATAGATATGAGTAAATTAGAAGAATTAATTGAAAAGCTCTGTCCTGATGGAGTGGAGTTTAAAACTCTTGATAACGTTAGTCGTATTACCAAAGGTGATCAACTGAATAAAACAGATATGAAAGATGAAGGTTCATATCCAGTTATTAATGGTGGTATAAATCCCTCAGGTTACGTGGAAAAATATAATCGTAATGAAAATACAATTACCATTTCGCAGGGTGGTGCTTCTGCAGGTTATGTTAACTGGATTGAAAAAAAGTTTTGGGCGGGAGCCCATTGCTATACGCCGATACCATTGGATTGCATTCTCAATCGTTATCTTTATCATTTCATTAAAATGAATGAGAAGAAATTGCAAGAATGCCAATATGGTGCAGGTATCCCAGCTTTGGCAAAATCAACGATAGCAGCTTTAAGCATTCCTGTACCTCCACTGGAGGTACAACGTGAAATAGTCCGCGTGTTGGACTCTTTCACGTTACTTACAGCCGAGCTTACAGCCGAGCTTACAGCTCGCTGTAAGCAGTATGAGTACTACCGTGATGAATTACTTGCCTCAAAAGAAGAGTCAAGAGAATATGTTTTATTAGAAGAGATAGCAAAGATAAAGAATGGCAAGGATTATAAACATTTGAAAACTGGCAATGTGCCGGTATATGGTTCCGGGGGGATTATGTCATATGTGAACGAATCTGTTTATAATAAACCAACCGTATTAATTCCCAGAAAAGGATCATTGAATAATTTATTTTACGTTGATGTTCCATTCTGGAACGTGGATACAATTTTTTATACCGAAATAGACGAAACAAAAGTTAATCCAAAGTATTTGTATTATCTGCTTCAAAAAGAACATTTGGAAGATTTTAATACGGCTGGAGGCGTACCAAGTCTCACTCAAAAGGTGCTCAATAAAGTTAAATTATGCATTCCAAATATGGAAAAACAACTTAAAATTGTTAAGTGCTTGGATAATTTCGATGCGATTTGTTCTGACTTAAACATCGGTTTGCCAGCAGAAATTGAGGCAAGGAAACAACAATACGAATATTATAGAGACGTATTATTGACATTCGCTGAAACTGGCAAGATAATCGTTACAGACAGACAGACAGACAGACAGACAGACAGACAGACAGACAGACAGACAGA
>JAKSSL010000003.1 GCA_024403115.1 Clostridia bacterium | reverse complement strand
ATTTTTCATCTCCGACGGCTGAGACCGTTGATACTTCGTCGGCCAGATGAAAAATCTTCCTATCCCATGCTACAAATGGGCCACATTTTTCATCTCCGACCGCTGGAACCGTTGAAACTTCGTCGAGCAGATGAAAAATGCTCCGTTGCATCATACAAATGCGGGGGGATTTTTCATCTCCGACGGCTGAGACCGTTGATACTTCGTCGGCCAGATGAAAAATCTTCCTATCCCATGCTACAAATGGGCCACATTTTTCATCTCCGACGCCTGAAACCATTGAAACTTCGTCGAGCAGATGAAAAATCTTCCTCACCCCACAAAAAAGACTTGGGCAACGCCCAAGTCTTTCTAATCTGTTCTTTCGTGTATGATTACTTGTTCTTCTTTCCGCGGCCTTCTCCTACGATAATTGTAATTACAACTGCAATTAACAAGAAGAATGGATAGAACAGGTATGGAACGATTGTTACAGAACTGATGTGTGCAAGTCCTGCAGCAATTAGTAATTGTGCTCCGTAAGGGATGATACCTTGCCATACGCATGAGAAGATATCCATCAATGAAGCTGTCTTTTCTGGAGTGATATCAAATTCCTCACTGATATTCTTTGCGATTGGACCAGCTAATACTATTGCGATAGTGTTGTTTGCTGTTGCAATGTCCAATACGGAAGTTAAGATACCAATACCGAATTGGCCTCCTCTGCCACCCCTTGAGTACTTCTTAACTTTTTCAAGAATGTATTCGAAACCACCGTGATGTTCCATTAGTGCTCCAAGAGCACCTACCAAAATAGCTACGATCATTGTTTCGAACATACCGTTTACACCAGAACCTAATGATTGTAATGTTGAGTCAAGACCCAAAGTACCTGTTCCAATTCCTACGAATCCAAATAGGATTGTGCCAGCGCCTAAAACTATAAATACGTTGATACCGATAATTGCAGCAATCAATACTACAAAGTATGGAAGTGCTTGCCATACATTAAAATCTAATCCAGTTAAATCAATATTACCATTGTCAGCATTCAAGCAAAGAACTACCAATAAAGCTAATGTAGCGATTGCTGCTGGAAGCGCGATCTTAAAGTTTTCTTGGAACTTAGCTTTCATAGGCACGCCTTGTGTCTTAGTTGCTGCAATAGTTGTATCTGAAATAAATGATAAGTTATCACCAAACATTGATCCACCGACTACTGATGCAACGCAGAATGCCATATCTAGGCCTGCTGTTGTAGCAACGCCAACTGCAATAGGTGTAAGAACTGTAATAGTTCCGCATGATGTACCCATTGCCATTGAAATCAAGCATGCGATAATAAATAATCCAGGTATTGCAAATTGTGGTGGAATGATGCTAAGTAGCATGTTTGCAGTACTTGATGCACCACCTGCTGCACTTGCGATTCCACTGAATGCACCTGCTAATAGGAAGATGAACAGCATTGTTGTAATGTTATCATCGCCTATACCTCTTGTGCATACGTGAATTTTTTCGTCAAAATTCAAATCATTGTTTTGGAAGAATGCTACTACCAAAGCGATCATAAATGCTACTACAACGCTCATGATATAGAATCCCATTCCACCTTCAGGCGGATTAATGTATTCGTAGTAGATTCCAATTCCTAGATAAATTACTAGGAATACTATCATTGGCAGTAAAGCCTTACCATTTGCTTTTCTTTTCATTTTTAAAGCCTCCTAAATATTGTTAGTTAGGGATTAATAAAAAAATCCCCCATCCTGTACATAAGGACGAGAGCGATTTGCTTCGTGTTACCACCTTACTTCACCAGTACCTCACGATACCAGCCTCATCTAGTACGGACCTTAGTCGATACTATAGCGCTATAATGGGCGCCCCCATCGCAATCTATATGAATACTCATAGTCGAAAGCGCAGCTCCAAGACCATCTTCAATCGCGCCCCCTACATCCCTTCTCAGCTACTGGGACTCTCTGTGCTATTCCTCACGATTTACTCTTCTCTTCATTGCCTTTGATATTAAATTATGTATGTATTATAGAGTTATATCATAAAAAAGTCAACACTTTTTATGATATTTTTATAAATTATTTAGAATTTTCTCCTTCTAAGAGGGTTATTTCTCTCATTTTTAAGAAATTCTATCATTTTCTCATCCAATTCTGCTCTAACTCTATCAAGAACATTTAGATCAGGTATGTCAGTAACCTGCATCATCCAGACATATTTACCCAGGCCGTCGTTTCTCAATCTGTTATTAAAAGACGCATTATAAAGCTTAATATTGTTCCCTGCTTTTACTAAATACACCCTTATTAACAAGCCTGCAGAAAGAGTTTTAACCTCAATAAAACTGTCCAAATGGCCAATGGAATCAATGGCTTTTTTCAATTCCTTGATAAGCTCATCGCCTACCAAACGGCCCATAGTCTTTTCAACCATGATCCAAAATACTACAAAAGAAAGCATTCCAAGCAAGGACGCCAAAACCACCCCTATGCTTTTACATGTCATAAAAAACATTATCGCGCTTAGAGGTAAAGCTAAATATCTTATTAACTTGCAAGTTTTTATTGTCTTTTCCATAGTATTCCTTTCTTGAAAAAAGCATATCAATTATATATGATTTCACGGCTTTTGTCAAAGTCACATAGAATCTCATTCCAAAACAAAAAAAAGAGCCTGGCAAAGCCAAGCTCTTAATTATGCTAATTATTGCATGTTCTTCTTTAATTGAACTTCTGGTTCTCTTGGTAATCTGAATAGAGGAACGAATCTGTCTGCTCCAGTTACAGTTAATAGTAACAATGTTACAACTGCGATCATTGCCATGTAGTTGTGACCGATGAAGTCCATTTGGTTTAATTCGTGTCCTAATACGTCGTTTGCGATTGGGAATACACCTGATGCGATACCTACATAGAATGATAGGTAAACGTGCCAAGGAATTAATTGTGAACCAAATACGCCCATAGCGTCGCCGAATGTAGCGTTTCTTAACTTTAACTTATATTCAGCTTCTTCGTTTTCACACCATACGTTTTCAGCTGTTACTTGCTTGATGATAGGTCCGATTGTTACGATTTGAGCCATTTCGTCTGAAAGAATTGCGTTACCTAAAATGCAAAGTACGCCGTTCCAGAACATTAATACTCTAACCTTATTTGACATCTTAACAATTAATTTAGCAAGAGGAGCGAATGCGTCCATTAGACCCATTACACCACCGAATGCTGCAACCCACATCATCATTACGATTACCCATGAACCTGCATCTGCGAAACCTGCGATTACTTGGTCATTTAAGAAATCGTTTAATCCGCCAACTAAGCTACCGTCTTCAATACCTAGTCCCCATTCAGTTGTTCCAGCGAATAATCCTAGGATGTAACCTGAAACGATACCTGAACCGATACAAGCGAATGTGTTTAATCCCATTACTGCAAGAGCAACTACTAAGATTAGAGGAATGATCATGTAGTAAGGAATAGTTCCGCTTTGTACTTGAGTTAATAGGTCAACTGCTGCTGGTTTTTCTTCAGCTAAGAAGTCTAACATGTCTTGGTCGATCTTGTCGAATGCTTGTTGAGCATTAACAGTTTCAGTTGATAGACCCATACCTATAGCTACTACGAAGAATACAACGCCAGCTAAGATTAAGCAACCGATTGACCAAACACCTTGTGTTCTGATTCTGTCGATAACTTCAACACCTTGGATACCTGATGATACGATAGTTGTATCTGAGATAAGTCCGATGTTGTCTCCGAAGCAAGCACCACCTGCTGATGCGCAAAGAGTTAAGATGAATGTTCCTTCAGTGTTGTCTCCACCTACGAAGTATCCTAACCATAAGAAAATTGGTGCGCATGCTGCGAATGTACCCCATGAAGTACCAGTTGCTACTGATAGGATACCTGTTGAGCATAATGCTACAACTGCAACAGTTTGAGCTGTGATACCTAGGTCAAGTGCGATTCTGATAACTGATGCACCTACACCTGTTGCCATAAATACGTTAGCCATACCATAAGCGAACATTAAGATGAATAATGCTACTAGAATGTTGCTAACACTTGCCATTGATGCGTCTAGGATTTCTTGGAATTTGTAGCCATCGCATAACTTAGCGATTACAACAGCTACTAACCAAGCGATTGGAGCTGCTAATAAAGCATCTACGCCTAGTACCATCAAAGCTGCCAATGTGATTACTGGCAAAAATTTGATTGCTGCTTTCATTTTTAATAAGTCCTTTCTTAAAATTTTAAATAATAAAAATGAATAAATAAAAATATTGTAAATGCCCATCTATAGGCATAAACACACTTTTTATTACACACAATTTTACCACTTTATCTACATAAAGTCAACAAAAAAAATGACATTAATTTAATGTCATTTTAATGCTATTTTACAAATTTTTATCCACCAATTTCTCTGGTATATTGAATCGAATTGCAAGGGGAACCATCTCGAAATTTACATCTCCAGCATCAACGATTTCACCATCAACGCAAAGTCTCATAATGCCTGATTTATCAAGGGGTTCAATCCTTGCGCTCTTGCAAGCTTTTGCATTAATAAAACGATCAATGCCCTCAACCTCAAAGTGTGTTCCTTTGCTGTATTTAGGGAAAAGACTGATGAACTTAGTTCTGGACATATCCTTGATCACATTAACATCCATAAGGCCATCATCGGTTTTTGCCTGAGGCGAACTGTAAACGCCACCTCCGCAGTAGGAACCACAAGCTATTGCTGTCAGTAGTAAAGGACCTTCATGAACCACTTCATCCTCTACAATAATTCTCAAGTTCTCGCCCTTTTTCTTGATCAATATGTTTGCAACACCTGCAAGATAGGCAGTGCTACCGCTAAGCAAAGGCTTTTCCTTAAGCTCCGCTGTTTTATCAACCACATTGCAGTCAAAACCCACATTGAACATATTAATACAATATCTGGTTTCAAATCGGTCGTTTAATACGCCTTCGTATTTAATCACGTCAACGGCTTTTGCTTTTCCCAAAAGCTGTTCTTTTACAGACATGAAAAACTTAGGATCCCCATAGTTCCTAACGTAGTCATTACCTGTTCCTACAGGGATTACTCCCACTGTAATGTGTTCATAACCAATGGCACCATTTACAACTTCGTTTAGTGTACCATCCCCACCACAGGCAATAATTCTAAGCTCCTGACCTATAGTTTCCTCACCAAGTTTTCTCACATAGTCTGTAGCATCGCCAACAAAATTCGTAATGTATATTTCTGCTGGGATGCCCATTTTCTTACAAGTCTTTGTAATCTCGCTTTTCAAAGCATCGATATTCTTTCCCTGACCTGCGCATGGATTAATTATAAAGATATTTCTCATCAGCCGATTCCTCCCAGCATAGCTCCTGCTATTAAAGCAACAACAGCTAAGATACAGTAAACATATTTACCTGCATAGTAATATGCATCTCCTAGCTTTTTGTCTGAGCCCATGCTTGTTTCTCTGATTGCAAAATCTTTTCCTAATACCCAGAAGAACATAATTCCTGCCAAGGCTGCTCCCAAAGGACAAATGTAAATGGATACCGCATCCATCCATTGTGAAGTAATAGCTTGGATTAGAATTGCTGCAAAAGCACCTACCGCAATAATAACTCCAGATGCCAAAGCTCTACCCTTTTCATTATGCTTCACAAGCTTTGTTCTCTCATAAATATGAGCAACAGATACCTCATACAGGTTAATTATTGAAGAAATACCTGCAAAGAATACGCCAACGAAGAATACAACTCCGATGATTCTTCCCAAAGGCATTTCATTAAATACTTTAACAAGATAGATAAACATCAATCCAGGGCCACCTGATTCAGGCTTTTCACCTAAAACTGCTGCCATAGCTGGCAGGATAACCAAAGTGGCTAGAACTGCTGCGATTGTGTCAAATATAGCAACTCTGTTTGCCGCTTTTACAACGGATTCATTCTTTGGTAAATATGAACCGTAAATAATTGAACCGTTACCTGCAACTGATAGAGAGAAGAAGGCTTGACCAAAAGCAAATACTAAAAGTTCTGGATTAATCATGGCCTTAGGATCCAAAGTGAAAATGTATCTATATCCCTCTGATGCTCCAGGTAAAAATGCTATATAGACTGCCAATATTACAAACAATACAAATAGAGCTGGCATTAATATCTTGTTTATTCTTTCAATACCATCGCTTACGCCTATTGCCAGTATAACAAAAGTAAGCATTGCGATAATAATGATCCATGAATCTGCTCCCCCTGCTGATGCTGTAGTTCCAAAAGTTCCACCTATTGCATCCATGTCTGAACCCATGCTATATAGTTCCCCTGAGAATGACATGTAAGTGTACTTTGTTATCCAGCCCATTACAACAGTGTAACCTATGGCTAGTCCCAAAGATCCTAGTACTGGAATTGCGCCAATCAGTTCGCCCAGTTTCCTCTTACCCTTGGTTTCCATAGCCATTCCGAAGGCATCTACAGGGCCTCCCATAGCCGCTCTTCCGAAAGCAAATTCCTCCATAACTCCTGTCTTCGCAATAAGAGCTACAAATATCAAATATGGAATTAAGAAAGTAAGACCGCCATAATTAGAAATCATAATAGGGAAACGCCAAATATTGCCCATACCTACTGCTGAACCGGTACAAGCTAAAACGAATCCTATATGAGAGCTAAATTGTTCTCTTTCTTTAATACTATTTCCCATTTTTCCTCCATAAACTTAAGGCATTTAATACAACGGACAAGGAGCTAAAACTCATCGCTGCCGCTGCAATCATAGGATTTAATAAAATCCCAAATGCCGGATATAAAACACCTGCTGCTACAGGTATACAAATAATGTTGTAAAAGAAAGCCCAGAAAAGACTTCTTTTAATATTTTTCACAGTGTCTTTGCCAAGCTTAATGGCATTAACTACTGAAAATAAACTATTGTTTAATAATATCACATCTGCACTCTCAATTGCAATATCTGTGCCATTTCCAATGGCCATACCAATATTGGAACGTACCAGTGCAGGAGCATCATTTATACCATCTCCAACCATGGATACAGTATAGGACTGCTCTTGATATGATCTAATTACAGCCTCTTTGCCGTCTGGCAGGACTTCTGCCACATAATCATCTAAACCGGCTTTATTGGCTATTTCTTCAGCGATTTCCTTCTTATCCCCTGAAAGCATCACAGTTTTAATGCCCATTTCCTTCAAGGCTGATACTGTTGCTTTTGCGCTATCTTTAAGACTGTCTTTATGCTCCTCATCCAAAGGTGCACCCTCAGTAAGAGTTCCAGTCTTATCAAATACAACTAAATCTATATCCTTTAGCTTTTCCAGAATCTCGCCATTTTTGATGATTATTCCCTGCTGAGCCCCTTTGCCACTGGCTATCATAATAGCAAGAGGTGTTGCAAGGCCCAAAGCGCACGGGCAAGAAATAAGCAAAACGGAAACGGCCATGTTCAGTGCCAAATCTATTTCGCCACTTGCAATAAGCCATATGGCAAAAACGACTACAGCTAAAGCCATAACGCTAGGTACGAAAATTCCACTAATCTTATCGGCCAGTCTAGATATTGGTGCCTTGGAATTACTTGCCTCTTCTACCAAGGAAATAATCCTAGCCAAGCTGGTATCAGCTCCAACAGTTTCTACCCTGTATAGCAATTTGCTGTCATCCAGATTAGGATTTGCAAAAGTTTTGCTCAGGGATCCCATACTAGTTGTACCGCTGATTATCTTATCGCCTTTTCTTACGGGAACCAATTGGCTTTCACCAGTAACTGCTGACTGATTGATCCTAGCATCTCCTTCTAAGACTGTACCGTCAAAGGCCGCAATCTCTCCAGGATATAGCACAGCTATTTCTCCCACTCTTACAGCGCTTTCCTTAACCCTCAGCTCTTCACCATCTCGTATTACCCAAACCGTATCAGGATGCATTTCCACAAGAAGGTTAATGGCTTTACCACTTTTATTCTTGGCTCCAGCCTCCAAAAACTTGCCCAAGGTTACAAGGGTAAGTATCATAGCCGAAGATTCGAAATACAAACTGTCAGAAAATACTGTGTTAAGCTTTTCGCCTCCTAGGTCAGCTAATAATAGGCAAAGGCTCCATAAGAAAGCTATTCCAGAACCAAGCATTACCAAGCTGTCCATATTAGGAGCTCTATTTATTAAGCTTATAAAGCCATTTACGAAGAAAGCCCTGTTAACAATTATCACCACCAAGGATAGGACCAGCTGAGCAAAGGCAATAATACCCCATTCCAAGCCTGCAAAAACGCTCTTTCCAAAGATGGACAAGAATAGTATTACAGCGAGGCAAATCAAAGATACAATGAACCTTTTCTTAAGCTCATCCTTGACTTGAGTGAAATCTACAAAGGGCTTTGCTTTTTCAGCTAGCTCATCATTGCCTGGGATTTTTTAAGCTTGCGTCATAGCCAAGGTCTCTAACCTTTTGGCAAATTCCCTCTTCATCTATTATTTTTTCATCAAAATCCACAGTCATGGAATTAGTAAGAAGACTTACTTCCGCCTTGATAACACCCTCAGTTCCATTTAAACCATTTTCAATACGAGCGCTACAAGCGGCACATCCCATTCCGCTTACGTCAAAATCTTTTCTCATTATAAATAAATTTCTCCTTCTGCAAGTACGACAGCACTTCCGCCGACTTGAATTAATTGTCCATCAGCTTTTTCTTCCAAGGATGTCATAATAACTGACGGTCTTTGCATCTTTTCTCCTTGAATTACCTTGCACTTCTTTGAAGGTAAAAGCATATCGTTTAGATAGAAATAATATGTCAAAGCACCATTGGAAGTTCCAGTTGCTGCTTCTTCATCTATATCATATAGAGGAGCAAAGTTTCTAGCGTGAGTTTGTAATTGATCTTCTCCTGCTATTTCTACGGCTTTTACATCTGCTGTGAAAGCATGAACTCCAACAACTTCATATTTTCTGGATAATTCTGTTAAAGCCTTCATATCAGGGTCAATCTTCTCCAGCTCAACTTCATCCTTTACAGGCATCATTATATCTATCAAACCTGTTGAAATCATTTGTGGAATCAAGCCCAAGCTTTCATCATATTTTACTCCCATGATTTCATATAATTCATCGATAGCTTCTCTTGTAGAAATCTCATTGATCTTAACAGGAGATGCCATGTCCATCATAACATATCCGTTTTCTACCTTGATGTTTAAGTCTCCTGACAAAGTATGATTCATGTAAATATCGTTGTCCTTAATCATGCCTAGGTGCAACATTGCTGCAAAAGAACCGATTGTAGCATGTCCGCAAAGTTCAACTTCTGCTGCAGGAGTGAAATATCTAATATTAAACTCTTTTTCTCCCAATTGTTTAATAAAAGCTGTTTCTGAATATCTAAGTTCAGCAGCTGTTTTTACCATAATTTCATCTGATGGGAAATCCATTCCCTTGTCTAAGATAACAATACCTGCAGGGTTGCCTCCAAACACGCTTTCAGTAAAAGCATCAACGATTAAAAACCTCATAATGCGCCTCCTATTTATTATTATACTTATTTATTACGCTCTCTGCTACTCTAATTCCATCCACTGCCGCACTCATTATTCCACCTGCATATCCTGCACCTTCTCCACATGGATATATACCTGGAATATTAATGCTCTCACAAAGCTCATTTCTCAATATCCTTACAGGAGATGAGCTACGACTTTCTATCCCCTTTATCAGAACTTGATCGCCGTCAAATCCTTTAATCTTTTTGGCAAATTCAGGCATTGCCATATTTATGCTATCTTTGGCAAAAGCTGGTAAAGACATGGCTACTGGGCCTTTTCCCATTTTGAATTCTCCATAATTGGAAACTGGCACTTTGCCCTTGCCATATTCATAAGCCATTTTCTCATATTTCTCTTGGAATCTAACTCCAGCCAATACATCCTCCGATTCAAAATCAGAGCTTTTCACATCACAGAGTATTGCACTGTTAGCTTTCCCACTATCTCTAGCGGAATTACTCATTCCATTTACCACTTTGTATCCGTCAACAGATGATGCATCTATAATCTCTCCACCTGGGCACATACAAAAGCTATACACCCCACGACCATTATCCAAATGGCAGGAAAGCTTATATGATGCAACGGGTAGGCCTAATTCCCTAGCCGTCTTTCCATACTGTGCTATATCTATTAAATCCTGAGGATGTTCAATTCTAAAGCCTATGGAAAATGGTTTTTGTTCCATGGAAATACCACTTTCTTTCAAAACTTGGAAAGTGTCTCGAGCGCTGTGGCCAATGGCAAGAATCAAATCATCAGTAAGAATCTTTTCACCGTTCACCTTCAAGGCCCATTTGTCTCCTTCTCTCTCAAAAGCCTCTAGCTTTGAATTGAACCTGACTTCTCCTCCTAGCCTTTCTATTTCTTTTCTAAGCTTAACAACTAAATTGACAAGAAGGTCTGTACCCAAATGAGGTTTTTGCTCATAAAGTATGCTCTCCTTTGCACCTGCCCACACGAAATCTCTAAGCACCCTATAAATTCTAGGATCCTTTATTCCTGTAGTCAGCTTGCCGTCAGAAAAAGTTCCAGCTCCTCCCTCTCCAAATTGCACATTTGATTCAGGATTTAAAACGCCTTCATCCCAGAATTTTCTTACGCTCTTGCTACGGCTAAGGGCATCCTCGCCTCTTTCCAAGACTATGGGCCTTGCTCCCCCTCGTGCTAAGGTAAGAGCTGCAAATATTCCCGCTGGTCCAAATCCAACTACCACAGGTCTAGTATCAATAGACTTATTAAGCTTCACGCTCTCGTAATCTCTGCTCTTGGCCAAGCTTAAGTGCAATTTGTCGTTGGCCTCAAGTTTTAAATGTTTCTTAGGATTCCTTTTGCTCACTGCGGAAAAATCTACAGTGTAAACCCGTTTTATCTGGTCCTTCTTGCGAGAATCCAAGGATTCCTTCACTATTTCATAGTGATCAATCATAAGATCAGAAATCCCTAAGTTTCGTCTCAATAGATTCTCGATTTTAATAGGCAGTTTGCTCTTATCCTCATTTAATTGTAGCTTTATTTGACTAATTCTATACATTATTCTCCTGCTAAAGCTTCGCCTGCATATATACCTGTTTCAAAAGCATTTTGCAGGTTATAACCGCCACATGGTCCATCAAAATCTATGGCTTCGCCTACTATGTAAAGGCCCTTCACCAATTTAGATTCCATGGTATCCATATTTATTTCATCTAAGACAACTCCGCCTCGAGTAAGCTGTGCCATCTTCCAGCCTTCAAGTCCACTAACTCCTAGCTTCAGGTCTTTCAGTTCCTTTGCCAACATATTCAAGTCTGTGGCTTTTCCCAAAAGATAATTAGCCAAAGGCTCTTTTACCAAAGTTCTCAGGGCGTCTTGAAGTTTCATATCCGCCATGGACAGTCTCTCTTCCAGTATCTCCACAACTTGATCATGGTCAAGCTCTGGAAGGAGATCAAGAGAAATGGTGAACTTTTGGAAGCCTTCACGGACATCCTCGCCTTCTTCAAATTTAATCAAGCGAGACAGATTGAAAATGCAAATTCCTGAAAGTCCATATTCTGTAAACTGCACCTGGCCTTGCTCACTAGCAATCAACTGGCCCTCTTTGTAAAGGCTGGCTGTGGCCTGATGACGCACCCCTTTTAGGGCTTTTAGGTCCTCTACAGTGTCGATTCCTGTTAAAGCAGGCGCCAAGCTTGTTACTCGATGGCCCAAACTACGGGCAAACTTGAAGCTATCCCCAATTGTTCCATACTGCGGACCAGCCTTGCCGCCACATGCGATAACCACATTTTTAGCTTCCAGCTTTTGGCCTTGCTCAGTATTAACTGTAAAACCATTGGAGTCTTTGTCAATTTTAATAACCCCGTCGCCCAAGCTTGTGTCAACGCCCAAAGCTTTAATTCTATGGCTCAAAGCCTTCACACAATCTGCCGCATCCTCGTTATATGGATAGAATCTGCCTTCATCTTCTTCCTTGGTTAAAATACCATTTTGCTCCAAAAATCTTAGAACAAGTCTAAACTCTTCGGCGTTAGAATTGGTAATATTGCATCTTCCATTACCTGTGGCTTTTAGCTTTTTACCCAGCTGTTCGTTCTTCTCAACTATTAAAATGTCTAAATTGGGATTGCCGGCTTTTGCGCTTAAAGCTGTAGCAAAAGCACTTGCTCCTCCACCTACAATTATTATGTCTCTCATATTTTACCTTTTAAAAAATACCATATTCCGAAAAATATGGTATTAAAGTTTATAGTACTGTTTTTACAGCCATATAAATATCATTAGCTGTCATGCCATATTTTTCTCTTAGTTCATCAGGTTTTCCAGACTCACCAAAAGTATCCTTTTGACCAACCATTTCAATTCTAGTTGGGGCATGCTTTGTAACCACTTCTGCCACTGCAGAACCAAGACCTCCTATTACTGAATGCTCTTCGGCAGTAACTATAGCCTTAGTCTCTTGAGCTGCTTTAATAATAATATCCTCATCCAAAGGCTTAATTGTGTGCATATCAATTACACGAGCTTGGATTCCTTCGTCTGCCAACTTTTCAGCAGCTGCCATAGCGTCTTGTACCATAAGTCCTGTAGCAATAATTGCCACATCGTTTCCTTCTCTTAATACATTAGCCTTTCCAAGTTCAAATTCATAGCCTTCTTCATAAAGGTTTTCCACTGCAGCTCTACCCAATCTTACGTAGCATGGTCCATCCATTTCAACTACCTTGTGAAGCAAAGCTTTTGCAGAAACTGAATCGCAAGGATTGACAACTGTCATTCCAGGAATTGTTCTCATCAAAGCTAGATCCTCAAAAGTTTGATGTGATGCACCATCTTCGCCTACAGTAATACCTGCATGTGTGGCACAAACTTTTACATTAGCATGTGTATATCCTATTGAATTTCTAATTATTTCAAAAGCACGACCTGTAGCAAACATGGCGAAAGTACTTGCGCATACGATTTTGCCTGAAACGGCTAAACCTGCTGCTGCGCCATATAGATTTGCTTCTGCAATACCCATGTTAAAAAATCTGTCAGGGTATGCTTTCTTGAACATGCTTGTCTTAGTTGAGCCTGATAAATCAGCGTCCATTACAACTAAATTAGGAAACTCTGCTCCCATTTCTACTAGAGCTTCACCGTATGCTTCACGAGTGGCCTTTTTAATCTTATTTTCCATTGTTCCACACACCTCCTAATTCCTCAACTGCTGCTTTTGCTGTTTCCTCATCTGGAGCCTTACCATGCCAACCTGCTTGGTCTTCCATAATGGATACTCCATGTCCTTTATGAGTTTTAGCAATAATTACTAACGGTTTTCCTTCTGCTTCGCGTGTTGCTTTTAAAGCGTTCACAACCTCAAGCATATTATGACCGTCTATGATTAATGAATCCCATCCAAAGCTTTCAAACTTTGCAGCGATAGGGGTAACTGTCATTACCTCTTCATTCTTTCCATCAATTTGTAGTCCGTTCCAGTCAACGATTGCAACTAGATTGTCCAAATGATAGTGTCCTGCAGCCATTGCAGCTTCCCAGACCAAACCTTCTTGCAATTCCCCATCACCTAGTAGGGCGAAAACTCTTCCAGGCTTTTTGTCCATCTTGTTTGCCAAAGCCATTCCAACACAAGTTGAAATTCCTTGTCCCAATGAACCTGTTGACATTTCAACGCCAGGAACATAGTGCATATTAGGATGTCCTTGTAATTTGCTTCCAAGCTTTCTCAAAGTCCACAAATCCTCTACTGGGAAGAATCCTCTCTCTGCTAAAGCAGCATATTGCAAAGGAGCAACATGGCCCTTTGATAATACAAATTTGTCTCTTCCTTCCATCTTTGGATTTTCTGGATCAATGTTCATCTCTTCAAAATACAATGCTGTAACCACATCTGCTGCCGAAAGTGAACCGCCTGGATGGCCAGAACCTGCATGATAAACTTCTTTGATAATGTCTACTCTTATCTTTGAAGCCATCTGTTCTAATTCTTGAATAGTCATTCTTTCCTCCTAAATTCCTAAAACTAAACTTGCTACTACAAAATATATTGTAAGTGCTACCGCATCAGAAATTGATGAAATAGCAGGGTTCGCTATTAAAGCAGGGTCCAACTTGCACGCTTTTACAAGTATTGGCACCATACTTCCCAAAATCTTGGCAAATATTACTATAAATATCATAGCCAAGCATACTGTCATAGCTACTGCGATGGTCTCTCCATCTATAAATACTATCCTCAAGAAATTGAATAGGCTTAGCAATACTCCTAAAAGTACTCCAACTCTAAACTCTTTCCACAAAATCTTAAGGGTATCCGACAAATCTACCTCGTCTGTTGCCAAACCACGAATTATTAGAGTGGCTGCTTGTGAACCAGTATTTCCACCTGTACCCATTAACATAGGCATATAGATTATCAAACAAGTCATAGCGGAAAGCTGATTCTCAAAGGACGCTACTATTTGTCCTGTGAAAATATATGCTACCATCAATATTAATAACCACGGTAACCTGTTAATAGCATGCTTCCAAACAGGTATATCTAAGTACTCTCTATCCGAGTCCTCGAAGTCGATGACACCGGCCATACGCTCGATATCCTCTGTAGCCTCTTCTTCCATGACGTCCAATACGTCATCGACAGTAACTATTCCCACAAGTCTGTGTTCTTTATCAACTACAGGAAGAGCTAGGAAGCCGTACTTCTTGAAGGTGTCTGCTACTTCTTCTTGGTCATCATTAACATCAAGCCATACATAGTCGTCTACCATGATTTCCTTGATCTTAATATTATCGTCTTTGGTAACCAAAGTGCTAAGTGAAACGATACCAATTAGCCTTCTATCGCTTTCCTTTACATAGCATGTGTAGATTGTTTCCGCATCCATGCCCTCTTCCTTAATATGAGCAAGGGCCTCAGCAACGCTCCAATCCTTCTTCAAGCTAATGTAATTAGGAGTCATCAAGCTTCCTGCTGAATCGTCAGGATAGTTAAGGAAGGTGTTGATTAGTTTTCTTTCATGCTTTGGTGTTTTTTCTAATATTTTATCGACAACATTGGCAGGTAATTCTTCCAGTACGTCGATCTTATCGTCGAAGTCTAATTCATCGATGATGTATGTTGTTTCTGAATCTGTTATTGCATCTATGATTGCCAACTGGTCATCAGTTGGTAAGAAGGAAAAAACATCTACAGATGTTGCTTTTGGAAGCAGCCTAAAAAGGATGACCGCTTTTTCAATACCAGCTTCATCTATTACCTCTTCAAGCATTTCAGATTCGTCAACCGCATTGTATTGGCAAATCTCGTCACGAGCTTTGAAGTACTGTTTTTCCTCTAATAAATTAAGGATTTTTTCAAGAGATTCATCAACTGCTTGTTCTAAATCGATATTAATATTTTCCATTGATAAACCTCCTTCCATAAAATCATAAATATACATAATTATTATACAACCAATGTAAGGACAAATGCAAGTAAAATAGATAGTTTGAGGCTTTTATTAAATATAGTTTGAATATATATTTTTAAAGTGTTATACTTTAAGTGATATGTTATATTAAATAGCAAAAAGGAGAGTTATTATGTCAAATTATGTTCAAAATTGCATTGAAGAAGTTAAAAGAAGAAACCCTGGCGAAGCTGAATTTCACCAAACAGTTGAAGAGGTTTTAACTTCTCTTGCACCAGTAATTGAAAAGCATCCTGAATATGAGGCTGCTTCAATCTTAGAAAGAATCACTGAACCTGAAAGAGGAATTCATTTTAGAGTCGTTTGGGCTGATGATAACGGTAAAGTTCATGTAAACAAAGGCTATAGATATGAATTCAACAGTGCTATCGGACCTTACAAGGGTGGTCTTAGATTTGCTCCAAACGTATACCCTGGAATCATCAAATTCTTAGGTTTCGAACAAATCTTCAAGAACAGCTTAACTGGTCTTCCTATCGGCGGTGGTAAAGGTGGTTCAGACTTCGATCCTAACGGAAAGAGCGATGCAGAAATCATGAGATTCTGCCAAGCATATATGACTGAGCTTTACAGACACATCGGACCTTCAACTGACGTTCCAGCTGGAGACCTTGGCGTTGGCGCTAGAGAAATCGGTTACCTATTCGGACAATACAAGAAGATTGTAAACAGATTCGAAGGCGTATTAACTGGTAAGGGTATCCCTTACGGCGGAGCTCTAGGAAGAACTGAAGCTACAGGTTACGGAATCGTATGGTATGCAGAAGAAATGCTTAAGGCTAACGGAGACAAGCTTGAAGGCAAGAGAGTTGCTATTTCAGGTTTCGGAAACGTTGCTTGGGGAACTGCAAAGAAGTTAACTGAATTAGGCGCTAAGTGCGTAACTATTTCAGGTCCAGATGGATACATCATCGATGAAGAAGGCGTTGGCACAGAAGAAAAATGGCAATGCATGCTTGACTTAAGAGCATCAGGAAAGAACATCGTTGCTCCATACGCTGAAAAATTCCCTAACGCTAAATTCGTTCCTGGAAAGAAGCCTTGGGAATATGCATGTGATTTATACATCCCTTGCGCAACTCAAAACGAAATCCACATGGAAGACGCAAAGCAAATCGTAGCAAGCGGAGCTAAATACTTATGCGAAGGTGCTAACATGCCTACAACTAACGAAGCTATTGCTTACCTACAAGAAAATGGAATCATTGTAGGACCTGCTAAGGCTGCAAACGCTGGTGGTGTTGCTGTATCATGTATCGAAATGGGACAAAACGCAAGCAAGGCTGTTTACTCAGCAGATGACGTTCTTGACCAATTACATACAATCATGGTTAACATCCACAAGGCTTGTGCAGATGCATCACAAGAATACTATGGAAAGTATGACCTAGTTAAGGGTGCAAATATCGCAGGTTTCATCAAAGTTGCAGATGCAATGATGGCTCAAGGTTTAGTATAGAACATATTGATTTACATAAAAAAATGATAGGCTTTATAGCCTATCATTTTTAATTGCTTTTAAACACCTTTTTGTCTCCAGCCCTTAGGTACAAAGATTTCGCTGTAATGATTCAAAGCATATCTATCTGTCATACCTGCGATATAGTCTTTGACAGCCATCTCTACACCATATTCTTCTGCCAGCTCCAGAAAATCATCTGGTAGACGGCTCGGATTGTCTATATAGTAATCGTATAGTGATTTAATTATTGTTTCTATCTTGTTTAAATCTTCTTCCAACTTGACGTCTGAATTCATATAGACGTTTTTGAACATATATGATCTCAACTTGTCCATAGCCTCTTGAAAATCAGGAGTCATGGAGATGACTTCTTTTCCGTCGCTTGTTTTAACAAGGTTTTCCACCATATTGTTAATTCTTTCGTCATGAGTTGTGCCTAAAACCTTTAGACATTCCCTAGGAAGACTGTCTGAATCAATAACCCCACTTCTAATAGCATCATCAATATCATGATTAATATATGCTATTCTATCGCTGATTTTAACGATTTGGCCTTCCAAAGTCATAGGAAGTGTAGGACCATTATGATGCAAAATGCCATCTCTTACTTCCATAGTAAGATTAAGGCCTCTAACATCCCCTCTCTTTTCAATAACATCAACCATTCTCAAGCTTTGCTCATTGTGCTTAAATCCACCTGGATAAATCTGGTTCAAAACAGTTTCCCCATTGTGTCCGAAAGGAGTATGGCCTAAATCGTGGGCCAAAGCTATTGCTTCAGTTAAATCCTCGTTTAGATTCAAGGCTCTTGCAATGGTTCTTGAAATCTGTGCTACCTCAAGAGTATGTGTTAGTCTAGTCCTGTAGTGATCACCCTCTGGTGAAAGGAATACCTGAGTCTTGTGCATCAAACGTCTAAAAGCCTTAGAGTGTATGATTCTATCCCTGTCTCTTTGAAAGTCTGTTCTAACATTACACTTAGGCTCCTCAACTAGACGGCCCTTGCTTTCTGCTGACTTGCAAGCAAAAGGAGATAGTATTTCTTTTTCTCTTTTTTCTAAATCTTCTCTTAATAACATTTCTATATTCCTGTGCTTCCAAAGCCACCATCTCCGCGCTCTGTTTCATCCACGGAGTCTGCTAGCTTTAATTCTACCTTCTCGTATTTCATAAATACGGCCTGTGCTATTCTGTCGCCATTATGAATGGTAAAAGCCTCGTTACTTAAATTAACAAGGGGCACATTCCACTCACCTCTGTAGTCTGAGTCAACAGTACCAATTCCATTGATCAATGTAATCCCATTTCTAATGGATAGTCCTGAACGAGCTCTAACCTGCACTTCCATTCCTTGAGGAAGTTCAACCCATAGGCCTGTTGGTACCAATCTTCTTTCCATTGGCATCAGAGTAATATCTTCATCAATACAAGCTGCCAAATCCATACCTGCGGATCCTATAGTCTTGTATTCTGGTAATTGTCCATTTTTGCTTTTTACTTTAATTACTTCCATATCATTTCTTCCAAATCAATTTCACTATTTGTAACAAGGCAGGCACAATATTCATCAATATTGCTCACCATTTCAATGGCCTTGTTAATTCCATCCATATTTACAGCATCAATCATTTGAACTATTTCTTCACCTGAAATATCGTGGCCCAAAAAAAGCTCTTTTTTACCTATGGAAAACATTCTAGATGATACATTTTCCATACCAAAAATGTATGATGCCTTAGCTTGAACTTTAGCCATTTCAAGCTCTTCCTCAGTAATGCCTTCATCTTTAAGTTTAAGAAGTTCTTCCTTGATTCCGTCTATGGCATCCTGAATCTTGTTATGAGCTACACCTGCGTAAATATTGAAAAAGCCATCGCTTGCATATGAGCATTTCATTGACATAACAGTATATGCCAAACCCTTTTGCTCCCTTATGCTTTGGAAAAGCCTTGAACTCATACTTCCGCCAAAAATATTTGATAATAGTGTAAGCTCGTAGTATAAAGGTCCATAAAGTGAGCAAGCTCTTGTAGCTAGACACAGATGACTTTGTTCAATGTCTTTTACTATTACCTTAGTCTTTCTTTCGAAAGGAGCTTCTTCCAAAACTCTTGGATCCTTTGTTTCGTCTAGCTTTAACAATTTATCATTAAAGTATTCGATAGCTTCATCTTCGTCGAAATTACCTGCAATTACAATGACTATGCTATCCCTTGTGTAAGTGGCTTTTACATAGTCTGACATCACCTTGTGATCAATTCTGTTTAAATTCTCAGGTGTGCCGATAACCGAATGGCCAAAAGGATGACCATCAAAAATGATCTCTCCTATAGTGTCCATTGCCAACTCATCAGGAGTATCCTCAGTCATCTTGATTTCTTCGCAGATAACCTGTCTTTCTTTATCAAGTTCCTCTTGGTCGAAGCGAGAATTTTCCAACATATCGATGATTATCTCACCTGCTTCCTTCCAAGTGGAATCTAAAGTTTTAATATAGTAGCAAGTGGCTTCTTTTCCTGTAAAAGCATTAATATTTCCACCTATTTTGTCAGCATCTTCAGCAATCTCTTTGGCACTTCTTTTGTCAGTACCTTTGAACATCATATGCTCAACAAAATGAGAAATACCAGCATAGAACTGGTCCTCATCTACTGCACCTGTCTTTACCCAAAATCCAAGGGATACAGACTGAACATGCTCCAATTTTTCCATTACAAGTTTTACGCCACTATCTAAATACAATTCTCTAATCATATTACATTTCCTTCTTTGTAAAATATAGACCTATTATTAAAAGAATGGCACAAACACCCAACACTCCGTTCTCACCTATAGGTCCAAACCAGCTTCCTGCCAGTCCACTAACATAACAAATAATTCCGAAAGCAATTACCACCAAAATAATCATGCCGATGGCTGCGCCACGCATTTTCTTCTTCTCATCCTTGGTAAATTCTTCCTCGATTTTATCTTCGTTATTCTCTATTACATCTACAATCTCTTTTACTTTGTCTTCCATTAAAACAAACCTTTCTTAGCATCGCAAACAAGCTTTGGAATTAAATCATAAACAAATTCCTGAAGATCTTGTCCGTAATGTTCCTCAAATAGTTGGCCCTTGATTTCATTGTTGGATACTATTCTCAAAGCGAATTCTGGGCAATTAAAGCTATCCGCTGCAAAGTGTGCACCTGTAGCTTCCATTACCTCACACAAACCGTCATACAGTTCAATATGCTTTCTGATAGTTTCTTCATCCTTAGACCAAATATCTCCGCTACAGATGGTAGCATACTTCACATTCTTGTCCTTGAAAAGCTCAGCTTTTAAATAGTTCAAAAGCTTATCAGATATGCTATATGATACTTCTTCCCCATCCAATGATACGAATTTATCCTTCTTCCAACAATTGAAATCAGGCTCTATATCTCCTGATGTGACATATTGAGAAATATATCTTATGGACTTTCCAACAACAATATCACCCACGTTTGCCTCTTCACCATAACCACCACCTGTTCCTATGTTAATTATCAGGCAAGGATTATATGTCATCATGGCAACGGTATTTGAAATTGCACTGTTAATTTCGCCCACCTTTGTTTTCATCAAAACTATAGGATAAGCATCAAACTCTGTTTCAAAAAAACTTACTTTGTTAATAGTTTTTTCCTTAGCATTTAATTTTTCTACTAAATAGTATAGTTCTGAAGCCATTGCAGCCTCAATTAATATCGGTCTCATATGTCCTCCACTTAACTAAGCGTTTTTACCACAGCATTTCTTGTACTTTAAACCGCTGCCACATGGACATGGATCATTTCTTCCAGGAGTCTTCTCTACGTGTACAGTTCTAGATCTCTTGAAGTCCTTGTAGATTTCAGCTCTCTTTTCTTCGCTCAAAACACCTTCCCATGCTTCCAAAGTATATAAATACTCTGCGTCAGCCTTGAACATGTTGAAATATAGCTTTTCGAAATCGATATCTAATTTAATATCGCTGTCCTCTTTAACCTTTTCTAAATCAAAAGGATTGTTTAGTGAAGTTTGAATTCCGTCTAAGAATCCCATGAATATAACTGGGTCTGCCTCAAACTTTTCAACTAAATCGCTATACTTTCCTTCAAAAGCTTCTTGAGGGTTTTCAAGTATATGTTTATAAATTCTAGTTTCTGTTCCACTATATTCAGCCCAAAACTTTTCAATAGTCTTGTCTGTTTGGTTGCTCATTAATTTGTCCCATTCTTTGTATAAGCTCATTTCATTCTCCTTAATCTAATTCTTTTATTATATTTACAGAAGCGCTTGTTCCCAAACGAGTAGCTCCTGCTTCAATCATTTTAACTGCAGTTTCATAATCTCTAATGCCGCCTGAGGCTTTAACTCCCACATGGTCTCCAACAGCTTTTTTCATTAAAGCTACGTCTTCCACAGTAGCACCGCCACCTGCAAAACCAGTGGATGTCTTAAGGTAATCAGCTCCTGCTTTTACTGCAAGCTTGCAAGCCAATTCCTTTTCCTCATCGCTTAGAAGGCAGGTTTCAATAATTACTTTTACTAAAGCATTTCTATCGTGAGCAAGCTGGCATACCATGGCTATATCGTTTTGGACATAGTCCGTATCCCCCGCTTTTAAACGGCCCACGTTTATTACCATATCAATTTCATTGGCACCATGTTCTATGGCATCTATTGTTTCAAAGCCCTTGGCTTCGCTGGTCATAGCTCCCAAAGGGAAGCCAACAACGCATGCTATCTCAACATCGCTTCCATCTAAATATGCCTCAGCTAGTGATACATAAGAAGAGTTAACACAAACGGAATAAAAGTCGTACTTAATAGCCTCTTCACAAAGCTGTCTTATTTGCTCTGGAGTGGCATCAGGCTTTAAAAGAGTATGATCCATGTATCTATTAATGTCGTTTAATTTCAATGTCGCAAAACTCTCCTTTCACAAAATACTGCTCAACAATCCTTCTTCCTATATCCGCTGGATCCATAAAGGATTTCTGCTTTTCCTCGCTGATATAGTCTCTCGAATTATCATATAGGTGGGTATTCATTCCACCTAAGTAAACACCGCTCACTTGGGCTGGTCCATTTTCGTAATAGGCTTTCAAACTTTCCGTATATCCTTTTTGAGCAAATTTTGACATACAGTAAGCGGACTCCATGGCTTTACCCTTGTTGCTAGCCGTAGATAGAATATTAATTATCCTTATATCCTCAGACTTGCGAAGAGCGGCAGCGCTAAGAAGCATCATGCCCTTAGTTCCCTTCTCTGAAAGCTCTATATCTTCCAAATTAATGTCTTTAGGGGCTTTGAACACGCCTATGCTCGCATTGTTTATAATTGAGTGAACCGGTCCCATTTCATATATTTCGTCTATGGTAGAATTAACAAAAGCTTCATCGGAAATGTCTCCCGCAAAGTACTTGTAATTATCGTCCAAGTCCTTGGAGGTTTCCTTTAGTTTAAGCTCGTCTCTTCCTATTCCCACTATGAAATATCCCAGCTTATTAAGTTGTTTTGCCAGCTCTTTTCCAAGACCAGAAGAGCTGCCACTGATTACAACAATTTTCATTTTATATATTACAATTCTTTAATGATTCAATAAACCAATCTTGGAAAACCTTAGTGCTAACATCAACTGCGACTGTAACATTATGTGCTTTTCCATAGCGCTCATCTAAATCGCATACTGTTTGGCCACGTCCGTATTTGCCTTCCAATTCTACATCTAAATGCGTATTAACCCATTTGAACATTTCTGGCTTTACTAAAGCTGCAATAGCATCGCTGTCATACATATTAACAATGCCCTTTTCAAACTGATTGCTTCTGTAATGTCTGAAAGTAGCTTCCAACATTTCGCAGACCTTGTTTATCTCAGGTAGCATATCCATATGTTTACCATCAACGAAGGATTTCCAGCCAACATCTAAACCAACCATGCGAATAGGTAAACCGCTTGTGAATACAATGTGAGCAGCCTCAGGGTCAGAATAAATGTTAAACTCTCCTGTAGGTGTCTTGTTGCCACGAGTAACAGAACCGCCCATCAAAACTATTTCATTAATCTTAGCTTTAACCTCAGGGAAAAGTCTGAACAACATTCCCACATTTGTAAGAGGTCCAATAGCTACCAAAGTGATTTCTTCAGGGCTCTCCATAAGCAAATCACGCATAGCAATAACTGCATGTTCCTTCATCAATCTTGAATAGTCAGGTTCTGGGAATACCCAGCCATCCATACCTGTTATTCCATGAACTTCGCTTCCATCATCTAAATCATATACTAATGGATGTTCGCAACCACGTGCAATAGGCACATCTTTACCGAACATTTCAATAAGTTTCAATGCGTTAGCAGTTGTCTTTTCAATGCTTACATTACCTGCAACTGTTGTTATTAGCTTTACATCCAAATCAGGGTGGAACAGAGCAATGGCTAATGCTGCTGCATCATCTATTCCAGGATCTGTATCTATCATAATTGGTAATTTACTCATTTTCTACTTCCTCCCTTGTAGGTATTGCGCTTTGAGCACCTCTCTTTGTTGTTGCTAAACTAGCCGCTTTTGAAGCAAATTCCATAGCCTCATATAGGTCCTTTTCTTCCAAAAGCTGAGTCGCCAAAGCTCCTATATATGTATCTCCTGCTGCAGTAGTATCAACCACTTCAACTGGATATGCATCTATGGTAAAAACAATTTTGTTGCTGATAGCTGCGCTTCCCTTGGCACCTAAAGTAATAATTGGATGTTTAAATCCCATGTCCAAAAGCGCCACAATAGCATCCTTAGTGCTATATTCATCATAAGGCAAAATGCCAGTAATAGTTTGGCATTCCAACTCGTTTAAGACCAAATAATCTATGAAAGGAATAACATCTTTTCCCGGTTTTAAAGCCGGTGCAGGATTATGCATTGTAATTGCACCCTTTTCCTTAGCGAACTTAATGGCTTCATAGCAGGCGTTCATATCACATTCGTTCTGTGTAATAAGTATATCGCCCTCTTGGATTAATCCATCCAGTTCTTCAATTATTGTGTTAACGTCCTTTGAACAGTTTGCCTCTGAATCTATTACAATAGCATTGTTGCCATTGGCATTTACTATTATTGCAACTGAAGTGGCTAGCCCATCAACAGTCTTTACTCTGCTAGTGTCTACTCCTGCTTTTTTCAAGGATGTTAGTAAAGCCACCCCATTGCTGTCAGGACCCATGCCTGTTTGAGCTGCACCTACTGAACCTAGCATTACTGTTTTTGCTCCCATCTTGGCAGCTGCCATAGCTTGGTTTGCACCCTTTCCACCAGGGTTTTGAATAAAGTCGCTTCCAGATATTGTCTCGCCCACTAAAGGCATTCTGTTAGAGCGAATGCTCATATCCATATTCAAACTTCCAAATACAACTATCTTTCCCATAGTTTCCTCCTAATAATAGAAGCCTCTATTTTCTTCCTTGTATTCATTAAGCCTTTGATTGTAGCTTTCGTATGCTGCCTCTTCATAAGCCAGCTTTGGTTCTCCTACGCCCATCCTCTTCATTAAAGCCTTTGTAAAATCAGGATTTAGCACCAAGATAGGTCCAACAACATAAGTTGCCAAGAAGCCATTAACCTTTATCCCCTCGTTTTTATATTCAGGGTTTAATCCTGTTCCCTTTATTGTTTCAAATAGGTCCTCATAGTTCTTGTCTCCATTCAAATAACTATGACCGAATTGGCTTTTAAAGCCTACTATTTCCATATCACCTAGCTTGCCCAAATACAGGCAATTGAATCTTTTATACATTTGATTCTTTGCTACAGTTGGGAAGATGCTAAGGCCTTTAATATCCTCGTAGTCAGCATCGCAAAACTCGATTCTTTCTCCGAAAATTTCCAAAGCATTTGATGTGATAAGGAAATTCGTGTCGTCCTTAATTAAGTCAATAATTCTGTCTCTATATGGCATAAGCTTGTCTACAACAAGGCTTTGAGAATGCTCAGACATTCCGCCCATGTAGATTAAATCCGGTTTTTCACTGGCAAATAAAGGTTCATCCTTCAAGGAAGTGTATGTAATTTCGTAAAACTCACCGCTTTCCTTTAAGCTGGATTCCAAATATCTAATGTTTGCTAGTTCTCCAAAAAGATTGCAAATCTCAGGGAATAATACTTCAATTTTCATTACTTATCACCCCTTTCTTTTGCCAAGTCAATTGTTTTGGCAAGGACCTTGTTTCCAAGAGCCAGGGAATCTGTTCCAAAGAAGACATAAATATCTTCCCCAGGAGTGAAGTCCAGCAAATCTGGTGCATCAATTTCATGAGCAGTGTCCACGATTTTTGCTCTATCAACTCCAGCTATTAAAAGTCTCAGGATATAGTCCTTATATCTAGGTCCTGTAACAATTATCTTCTTAATCTTTTCGTCGTTTAGAAATTCAAAGTCGCAGTCATATAGCCAGCAAGTATTTTCTGACCAGTGTTTCTCATCACCTAGACAGTTCATCATCAAAATCAATTCCTTGTCGTTAGGTTCCTTGGACACGAAGTCAAAAGCTCTCGATGATCCAAGGGCATTGTTTTCCTTGGCCATTTGATTTATTACTCTTACCTTGCCTGCTGGTACTGCATTATATCTGCTCTTTACTATAGAAGTTTGGCTCATTAACTTTTCTATAATGCCGTGCTTGTATCCAAGCTCTCTGAACAGTGCAATAACAGTTACCATATTATAAATATTATGAATGCCATTGCTGATTAGTCGGTAGTTACCTAGACCGTCCTTATCAACTATTTCCATGGTCATATCATCTATATTTACATTCTTTGCACAGTAGTCATATCCTGGAGATTTAAAGTCACAGGAAACGCAATGTGCTTTTCCAATGTGGTGATATCTCAAATACTCATACTCCAATTTGCTATGGCATACTGGGCAAATTCTAATATCATTGATTAGGTTTGTGCATTCCTTTATGTCACTATCCATCTTATCGATTCCAAAATATACTCTTGGGTTTTCTGGTGCAACATTTGATGAGATTAAATCATCTGCATTTAGAACTAATTTAGTCTCCTTAGGAATGTATTTGCTTAAAATGTCAGCAATATATTCTGTGTTAGCATTACGCTTCATGGAATCTCTAAACAGGTTTGTAATGATCAAGTAGTTTGGCTTTACATAAGGGAATACCCTCAAAGCTGATCTTTCATCTATTTCCAAAACTCCTAGGTTGTGCTTGCATTTTCCAAATAGATTAGCTCCGTGAATTAGACTTGTTGCAATGCCCGAATTAATATTGGAACCTGCTCTGTTATTAAGTGGCACCTGGCCATCAGCAGTGAACATATCAATTAGCAAATTACATACAGTAGTCTTACCGTTTGTTCCTGTTACTCCAATAATAGTTTCAGGCTTATCTATGTATTTCAAAAAGTCAGGACAGATCTTGATTGCAAGCTCTCCTGGAAAATTTGTTCCGTTGTGTTTTGTGATTTTTAAAGCTACAACTGAGGCCTTTGCAGCCCAGTGTGCTACAAGAAATTTTAACTTTCCCATAGTCATTCTCCTATTCATATCTATACATAGTAATTATACCACAAAAGCCCTAAAATTCACATAAAAAAAGGACAAGTCTAAAGCTTGTCCTTTCCTATAAATCAACTGTTTAAAACATCTGTAATCGCTTTGTAAGTTCCAAGTCCCAACTCAGGATATTGAGACAAATCTTGGCCTGGATAACTGTTTCCTTCGATTAGCAATGGGCCCTCTGGAGCTATGCAAACATCCCATGCAACATATCTTACTTGAGGAACAACCATTGCGGCTTCCTTAACCATAGCTTCGCAAGCTTCCCATTGAGGAATTTTGAAGCCTTTAAGCTTTTGATTTGTTACTGGAGTGTACTCGTAGATGTTTCTATCCTTGTCATAGCCGTCTGTTGCTGTTTCGCCTTTCCAAACATCAACATTAGCGCCTATGCCACCGTGATTGAAATTATCTACATATGCACCTTCTCTACCCATTCTAAATACGCCAGCGCAAAGCTTAGGCTCTCCAGAATTTGTGATTACTGATACCAATCTAACTGTATTGATTGAAGTTGTGCAGAAAGCGCTCATTTCGTCGCATTGCTTTGCAAGCTCTTCAACTAATATACAGTTGTGAGCATAAAGCTCGTCGTAAGTTGCCTTAAGGTCCTTCTCTTGATCAGGGTAAACCTTTTCAATACCCTTACCACATGATAGGCCCAAAGGTTTTACAATAACGGCTGGCTTGCCGTCTACGAAAGCCTTAAACTCCTCAAAGTTTTCTCCATTTATTATCATCCACTCTCTGTGAAGATACTTGGAGAACTTTCTGTTGAATTTTTCTTTATCCTCGAAAAAGTCTCTGTATTCCGCTTGATTCAAAGTTCTGACCAATTCGTTGTTCTTTGTGATTGTAAGAATTTCAGCTCTCTTTTCAGGGCTTAATTCGTACATTCTAAAGTCTTTGTAATCAACGTAGCCTGAACCATATTTGGCAGTGCAATCAGCCATATCCTTTAAAATAGCTAATTTGCTCTTGCCTGTAATCTTTGCAATATCTGAAGCTGTTTTAAAAATTGCCTTATAATTTGTATCTGTTAATTTTCTTAATATAAAAGTTAATTTTGTCATTTTATCTCCATTATTTTACATTTGGAATCGGCCTTACTACCTTAAATGATGATGCCCATGATCTAGGAATTGAAGTAATTACAACCCTATGATATCCGCCACCAGTAGTTGCGTGAATAATCTTTCCGCCTCCAATATATAGGGCTACATGAGAATAATAACTGCCTTTAAGGAAATATATTAAATCTCCTCTTTTGGCATCACTTAAATTATTCGAAACATAACCATAGGAAACAGAATTGAATTGTTTATGACAGCCTCCAGTTGTAATACAGCCTACAGTATTGTGGTATACATA
Organism: Clostridia bacterium; assembly: GCA_024403115.1. Classification (GTDB taxonomy): domain Bacteria; phylum Bacillota; class Clostridia; order Peptostreptococcales; family Anaerovoracaceae; genus JAKSSK01. The sequence continues at coordinate 47,947 of JAKSSL010000003.1, read as the reverse complement.
CCATGCGAAGCCTTGACAGTCAAAATAGTATGGGCCACAACGGCCGTGAACATATCTGCAGCCAAGCTTACTTTTTGCGAGGTTAATTACATTGTCGATTTTACTCTTCCTCTGCTTGTATTTTTTTAATTCAACTTCGGCTTTATATTGAGCATCCTTTGCTTTTCCAATTTGTTTTTCTAATCTAGCATTGGCTTTTTTCAAAGACTTAACTTCACTCTTAAGGTCCTTATTCTTGTCCTTTACAGTGTCCAAGTTATCTTTAACGTCATCGATTTTAGCCTGCTTTTTCTCAATTTTCTTTTGAGTTTTAACCGCAGTTTTAGCGTATGCCGCATTTGCCGCTTGCGCTTCTTCTAATAGGTTTTTAGTGTCAATAAACAGTATAGAAATCACTGCAATTACTACTAAAAGCGCTGCGATTAACGCCATAAGTATCTTAGTTTTTCTAACCATGTGCCCTCCTTTCTGACAATTTTTTATTTATTCTACCATGAAAATATGTTGTTTTTGTGAATTTAGCTATTTGCTAGATTTTCACGAAGCTCGTGTTTTCTGTATTCATAAGCTTCCATAATCTCATTTTCAAATAATAGACTATCATCTATATCCATTAATCTTAATAGATATTTTGCGAAAAGCGGATTCATGATTAGACATGGTCCTAGTGAATATGTGGCAAAGAAGTTGTTGTAGTGTATGCCTTCTCTCTTTGTCTCCTTATTCATACCTATACCAATTTCAATGTCCAACCAATGTGGGAAGTTTTCAAAATCACCATATGCGAAACTGAATTGGCTTCTATGTCCCAACATTGTTATTGGTCCATTGTCTGCCTTAAAACTTCCAACATATTGAGAATTGTGTCTTTCAGCTTCCATATATCTTACCGAATCAAATTCAAATAAGCCTAAAGCTTCAATAACACGATCCTCATCCTTAATACTTTTACCAAAAACCTCAATGGCATTTCCTGTTGCAAGGAATATAGTTCCTTTGTCAATTAATTCCTTAATTCTTGCCTTGTAAGGTTTTAAAATCTCAATAATTTGTTCCTGTTTTCTCTCGGAGCTGCAACCTAGATAAACCATATCCACATCCTCTGTAACAAAGGCAGGAACGTCTTTGTGATTGGTTTGAACCAGCTTGATATCTCCATTGCATCTGCTTAGATATTCAACGCTGTAGCTTTCTCCGTATATATTGCAAAGCTCAGGAAATAAGTTTTCTACCACTTTCATTACATTACCTCCTTTGCTTTTTCAACAATGGCATCACGCCAGTTTCTTCCCTTAGTAACATAGTCGATCTCGAATAAAACATACAGCTTTTCGAAATCTTGGCTGAAATCAACTAAGTCAGCCACCTTGCTCTCATCTTCACAAGCCGCAATCTTATTTGGATCAACTCCTGCAAGCATTAAGCGAAGCCTGTGGTTTAAGTACATGTGACCTGCAACGACAATTTGTTTAATATTAGGGCTGTTCAGGAATTCGAAATCAGTTTCATAAAGCCATGTTAAAGTCTCTGTTGGATGGTTTTTGTCTTGAACTTCATCCATACAAAGTACCACGATTTTATCTGACTTTTCCTTAGCCATATATTCAAATACTGTACTTGCCGCCGAAACATTTTGGCTCTTAGCTCCATAAGTGTGGAACTCCTTGCCCTTGTATTTTACACATGTTTCTCTTATTTCTGTTACCTTTTGTCTTTCAAAGAACTCAGCCAGAGAAGCCTTCTCATAACCCATAGTTCTTAAAGCGGCTGCCGCTGATAATACATTAAAAGCGTTGAAAATAGTTTCAGAAATAAGTGGATAAGTAGTAGTCTCGCCGTCTTCTAATATGTCCATAGTTCTAGCTTTTAAATCCACTTTTGTAGCATAGAACTTTGCATCTTTGGTCTTAAAATCACAGTCTGCGCAATAATAATCACCTATATGTCTATATTGTCTGTAATTGTATTTAAGCTCTCCGCCGCATCTAGGGCAAACAGCTATATCTTTGACCATGTTTTCAAAAGGATTGGAGCCTATGTCGTCCATGCCATAGAAGACTCTCTTTGCACCTGTATTTCTTGCAAGCTCTGAAGAAATAGGATCGTTGGCATTTAGAATAGCTGTAGTGTCTGCTCCCAGCTTTTCAAAGCATTTTTCTACACAGTCGAAGATGTATTCAGGATGGCCGTTTCTGCGAAGAGAATCCTTTGAAATGTTTGTAACCAACACATAGTGAGGTTTAATCATACCCATAGTATGAGCCAAAGTTTTCTCGTCTGCCTCAAGAACGCTGGCATCCATCTTAGTCACCTTGTTGAAAATATTAACGCAACGCATTAAATTCAAGCAGTAACCAGCGTGTAAATTTGCACCCCAATCATTAAAGCTAACTCTTAGGCCTTGTTCCTTCAAATATGAGTTGATCAAAGCCGAAGTGGTAGTCTTACCATTTGTTCCTGTGATTGTAATCATCAGCTTTGGCTTGCCAATTCTCGCTAGGAAATCAGGGCATATTTTGAAAGCGAGCAAACCGGGTCTGTCGTCCCTTGCTCTGCCTATTAACTTGTTAATGAAGTAAAATAACTTCGCAGCCCAAAGGGCTATATAAAATCTCAACATATTTATTCCCCTACATTTTTTCAGGTGCTTTTACACCTAGAATATTTAAACCATTTTTAATGGCAATTTGTCCAGCTTTTACTAAAGCAAGTTTTGCTAGCTTTTCATCTTCATTTTCTACCAAAATATGTTCGTCATGATAGAATTTGTTAAAGCTTTGTGCCAAGTCTACAACGTGGCGTGTAACAACTGATGGCTCATTCTTTGAAGCGGCCTCAACTATTACTTCTGGAAGCTTGTATATATCCATAGCAAGATTTGTTGCAGCCTCGCCTTTTAGATATGAGTAATCAATCTTTGAAAGGTCAATATCTTCAACTCCAGCTTTTCTTAGAACGCTAAGAGCTCTTGCGTGAGTGTATTGAACATATGGGCCTGTCTCTCCATCAAAATTCAAAACCTTGTCATAGGAGAAAACGTAATCCTTTATTCTGTTATTTGAAAGCTCGTTGAAGACAACAGCACCAATTCCAACCATTGCAGCTGTCTCATCGATGTTTTCTGTTACAACACCCTTGTCCTTAATGATTTCACGAGTCTTGTCTACCGCATGATTAAGCACATCTTCCAAGAAGACTACTCTGCCATGTCTTGTTGACATAGTTCCCTCTTCCAAAGATACTAGGCCGAAAGGTACGTGTTCAATCTTGTCTGCCCAATCGTAACCCATCAATTCAATAATCTTCTTAAGTTGTTGGAAGTGAAGATTTTGTTGTGATGCAACTACATAGATATCCTTGTAGAAATCGTAAGTGTTTTTTCTATATATTGCAGCGGCTATATCACGAGTGATGTAAAGTGATGAACCATTTGCTTTTACTATAGGCGCATCTGTTAAACCGAATTGCTCAAGCTCAACTATTTCTGTGCCTTGTGAAGGTACAAGCAAAGCCTTATCCCTTAACTCTTGAATAACTGCTGGCATCTTGTCTGAATAGAATGATTCTCCATTGTATGAGTCAAAACTAATATCAAGCATTTCATATACGCGATTGAATTCTTTTAAAGACTCATCTCTAAACCATTGCCATAGAGCCACTTCTTCCTTGGCACCATTTTCAAGAGCTGCAAAAATATCTCTAGCCTCATCATCTAAGCTTGGATCTTTTTCAGCCTCTTCATGGAACTTTGTATAGTATGAAAGCAAAGTCTTAATTGGCTCTCTTTCAACATCTTCCTTATTGCCCCATTTTCTATATGCGCAGATCATCTTACCGAATTGTGTGCCGTAATCCCCAAGGTGATTGATTCTTACAACATCATAGCCCAAAGCATCATAGATTTTGTATAAAGCATTTCCAATTACTGTGGATCTAATATGACCTATGTGGAAAGGCTTAGCAATATTAGGAGATGAGTAGTCTATTACTACAGTTTTGCCTTCTCCAATTTGGCTTTTACCAAAGTCAGCGCCCATTTCAAAAGTGCTTTCAACAGTATTCTTTAAAAGCATCTCCTTCGAAATAAACATATTAACGTAGGCATTAACAGCTTCAACCTTTTCAAACAAAGCATTGCCCTCCAATTGAGCTACAATATCCTTTGCAATTAGAGGCGGAGCCTTTCTAAGAGTTCTAGCCAGCTTAAAGCAAGGGAAAGCGAAGTCTCCCATCTTTGAATCTGCTGGAATCTCCAACATATTTTCAATTTCTTCTAAACTTAGATCAACTAGTTTATCATCTAGAATTTTTGCAATTTCCTGTTTATAGTTAATCATTATTTAACTCCTTTTCAGTATATATCTTTGAGCAATACTTCATAAGCTCTTCAGCGAATTTACCATTGCCTGGGACCAGCTTTCCTGTAAAAGTCCCGTCATAGACTTGACCTACGCCACAGGATGGGCTGTTGGCTTTTAGTATTGCCTCTTCAATGGCTTTATTCTCGCCCAAAACCCTGGAGATTTCCCTTTGAACTCCCAGAGAAAACTCTTCGCTAAGGTCTTGACCATCACGGGATAAGACACGACCATCAGGCTGAATCTCTGATGGGACTCTAGGTGTTGGCAAATCGCCAGCCTGCTCAGGGCATACTAGAATTACATCCTTGCCCTCACAGTATTTCTTGACCTCATCGTTGTCATTATTACCGCCATTGTATTTACAGTTATATCCAAATAAACACTTGCTTACAACTATCATTTGAATTTCACCACCGTAACTCCGTCTCCGCCCTCGCTGATTTCACCAGCTCTGAAGGAGGCAACATGTTTGTTCTTCTTTAACATGGCACGAATGCCACTCTTAAGTATTCCTTCTCCTCGTCCATGTATAATGGTAACCTCGTGGACATTGGAGATAAAAGCATCATCCAAATACTTGTCAACCTTGGCCAAAGCATCTTCCAAGTTCTCTCCTTGCACATTAATGCTTGTTGAAAAATGCATGGTCTTGTCCTTGTATAGCTTTCCATATGTGGCTTTGGAAGCCTGCTTCTTAGCCTCTTTTAAAGCTTTCGCTTTAGCTCCGCTTTCCACCATAAGTAGATTATCAATTTGAGTATTAACCTTCATCAGACCAAGTTTAACACTTAATCTTCCCTTTGAATCAGCAAGGCTTATTACTTCACCAATTTGATTCATATCAATTAATCTTACTCTGTCGCCTATTTGAAGGGTATCTTCATTGACTGCTTCACCCTCTATAGCTTCCTCTTGTAATCCTTCGCTATATTTTTGCTTTGCTTCCTTAAGCTTCTTACGGCTTTCATCAAAGCCCTTTGTTCTTTCCCCTAAGGAATCACGCATTGCAAGATTCTTAAGTTCTTCCTTTACCTCTTTGGAAGTTTCCTCTGCATCTTGGATTATACTCTTTGCCTTATCTCGAGCTTCATCCAAGATCTTCTTTTCATCTCTTTCAAGACGCTTTTGCTTCTTAAGGAACTCTTGCTCCATTCTTTCCATCTCAGCCTTTATTACATTAGCCTCTGCAAGAGCCTTTTCCGCTTCATGTTTGTCTTGTTCTATTGAGGAAAGGACATCTTCAAATTCCATGTCCCCTGTTTCTATTCTTGTCTTTGAGTTTTCTATTATCTTCTTATCCAAGCCCAATTTCTTGGAAATCTCAAAAGCATTTGATTTTCCAGCAAGACCTACAATCAATCTGTATGTAGGACTAAGACTTTCCACATCAAACTCCATGGAAGCGTTTTCTATTCCCTCTGTGGATATAGCATATTTCTTAAGCTCGTTATAGTGAGTTGTAGCCAAAGTATATGCTCCCTTTTCATAGAAGTTCTCCAATATTGAAATAGCCAAAGCCGCACCTTCTGTTGGATCTGTTCCAGCGCCCAGCTCATCAACTAGAATAAGGGATTTTTCGTTGGCATATCTAGTAATCTTTACTATTGTTTTCATATGAGATGAGAAAGTGGATAAGCTTTGTTCTATGCTCTGTTCATCTCCTATATCAGCAAAGATTTTTTCAAATATTGGTAATTTGCTCGTTGAAGCTGCCGGAATGTGAAGTCCGCTTTGAGCCATAAGACATAGAAGGCCAACAGTCTTTAAGCTTACTGTCTTACCACCTGTGTTAGGCCCTGTAATCACCAAAGTTCTGTAATCGCCTCCAACAGAAATGTCTATTGGAACCACTGTTTTTTTATCAATCAAAGGATGTCTTGCAGTATTTAGTACTAGCTCTCCATCCTCATAAATTTCAGCTTCTTCTCCGTCCATTGCCAGGGAAAGCTTAGCTTTTGCCATAATAATATCAAGCTCTGTCAAAAGCTTTTGATTATTGTCAAGCTGCTTATGATATTCAGCAACTCTCTCTGAAAGCTCCTTTAGGATTCTAGCAATTTCCGCCTGTTCTTCCAGCTCCAATTCCCTAAGTCTGTTATTTAAATCAACTATGACCTGTGGTTCAATAAACAGAGTTGCACCACTGGATGATTGATCATGTATTATTCCTGGGAAATTAGATCTTTGTTCCTGCTTTACAGGAATTACATAACGACCGTCTCTCATTGTTACAAGAGAATCTCTCAATACCGATTTCTTATCACCAGAGCTTATTATCTTATTAAGCTTTGCCTTGATTTCATCGTTTTGTCTTGCCATCTCACGGCGTATGCTTCTTAATTCTCCTGAAGCATTATCGCTCATTTCATCCTCTGAAATAATTGATTTCTCAATTCTTTCAGACAGTTTTGGCATTTCTTCAATTACTTCCAAGTAAGCTTTGATAATTGGGAAATCAATATCAAAGTCATCATTGTTTAAAAAGTTCTTCACTTGGGAAGCAACCCGCATATTATACCCCACATGCATCAGCTGTCCCATGTTCAAACTACCGCCTTTTGCGGCAAAGCCTAGGCTTTGATGTATATCATACAAATTGCCTAGTGGCAGTGGACCTTTACGCACAATAAGGCCAACCCCTTCTGAGGTCGACCTTAGTGAGTCCTTTATTTCATCCAAATCAGTGCCAGGCTGTAGCTTTTCAAGGCTTTCTTTTGCCATATTACAGCTGGCATAGGAAACAAGCATCTCAATTATTTTATTGTATTCTAAAATCTTTAATGCTTTTTCGTTCATTCTATTGATTTTCTAGATGTTTGATATATGATTTAAGCTTCATATTCTCCATTTGAAGTTCTATAAAGTTTGCATCAACATCGGTTTTATCCCTTTGAGTTCTTTTGATTTGATCTAGAGAGCCGAAGTACTCTTCAGCAATGTTAATAGCTGCAAGAGTTGCAATCTTTGCTGTATCAAATCCACCCATTTGAGATTGGATTTCAATCATTTTGCTGTTAACGTAATCTGCGATTTGAACAATTTGTTCAGGATCCATTTCACCAACTAAAGTGTATTCTTTACCAAGAATTTTTACGATTGTTTTATTAGCCATAGTACTTCTCCAATTACATTTCTCTTAGCTTAGCATCAAGCTTTTCTTCTAAGGCTTTCAAAATATTATTGTGAACACTTACAACTTCATCATCAGTCAATGTCTTGTCATTGTCTCTGTAAGTTAATTTGAAAGCTATGGACTTCAATCCTTCACCCACTTGTTCCCCTCTATATACGTCAAACATTTCAACCTTGCGAAGGATGTCATTTGCTGCTTCCTTGATGGTATCAATGATTTGAGCTGCTTCAATTGCCTCTTCAACTACTAAAGCAATATCCCTTTCAACAGCAGGATATTTTGGAATTGGCATAAAGTGAATCTCAGTATCTGAAACCTCCATAATGTTGTCAAACATTAATTCTGCCAAGTATACTCTAGTCTTAATTCCATAGTTTCCTTGAACCTCTGGATGAACCTCACCCATAATACCAAGCTCAACTTCTTCCTCTCTTGGGCCCTTTTCAGTTTCAACTACATGCTTAGTCAAAACTCTAGCGCATCTACCTGGATGGTATACACCATATTCGCTCTCTGCCTCAAAGCGTAGGTTCTTAATTCCCATAGCTTCAAGCAATTCGCAAACGATGCCCTTAAGTTCAAAGAAGTTCATACCGTCTCCATATGAACCTATGCAGATGTTATATCCTTCATCTGGCAATCCATTTGGATCCATATAATTTGCCATGAAACAGTTTCCGATTTCATAAGCCTTCATTTCACTAATATTGTGGCTGTAGTTGTGAGCAAGAACTTCCATCATGTTTGGAGTCAATATTGTTCTCATAACAGAAGTATCTTCACCTAGAGGATTAAGAATCTTTACAAAAGCTCTTTCCCATGAATCCTCATCGATTCTCACCTTGTCAACTCCCTTAGGGCTTACAAAGGAATAAGTGATTATTTCATCCAAGCCCATTGCGCAAAGCACATCTCTAGCCTTATCGCGTAAAGTTCTTTCAGCAGGTTCTCCCGCTTCCTTATTTCCCTTAGGAAGAGTTGTTGGAAGATTGTCATATCCGTATAATCTAGCTACTTCTTCAACAATATCTTCTTCAATTTCAATATCTTGTCTTACTGATGGAGCCTTAACATATAGGTCGTCACCTGAGCCTGTAACTTCCATTTCTAATCTTTCAAGGAAGTCTACCATTTCCTCACGGCTTAAATCCATGCCCAAAACATGATTGATTCTGCTGACTCTAGCATGTACTGCTTCCACCTCTACAGGTTCTGGATAAATATCAATGCTTCCTTGGCATACTGTTCCTGCTCCTAGGCTTTCTACCAAGTAGCAGAATCTGTCAGCTGCCTCTTCACAAAGATTAGGATCAATACCCTTCTCATATCTTGAAGATGCTTCAGTTCTCAAAGTTAAAGCCTTTGATGTAAGTCTTACGCTGTTAGCATCAAAATTAGCTGACTCAAGAACCATCATCTCTGTGTCCTCTTTTATTTCTGAGTTTAAACCGCCCATAACGCCTGCAAGAGCAACAGCTTTTTCACCATCGCAAATTGTAAGCATGTCCTTAGTTAAAGTTCTTTCAACTTCGTCTAAAGTTGTAAACTTGTCACCGTCTTCGGCAGTTTTAACTACTATCTTGTTTCCTGCTAATTCTCTAATATCAAAAGCATGTAGAGGTTGACCGTATTCCAACATTACGAAATTAGTAATGTCCACAATGTTGTTAATAGGTCTTTGACCTGCAGCCATTAAGCGCTTTTGCAACCACCAAGGTGATGGTCCAATCTTAACGTCCTTAATCACTCTTGCTGTATAACGCTTGCATAAATCTGACTTTACTTCAACTGAAATATAGTCTTCAAGCTTGTCAGCGCTTTCCTTTGTGCACTTTGTTTCAGGGTATCTAAGCTCTGTTCCAAAAGTTGCTGCAGCCTCTCTAGCCATACCGATCATTGATAGGCAGTCAGGTCTGTTTGGTGTGATTTCAAAATCAATGATTGCATCTTCCAAACCAAGAGCTTCTACCAAAGGAGTTCCTGGAGTGAATTCACCGTTTAACAACCATATTCCATCCTTTGAATCTACAGGAACACACTTGTCTTCAATTCCTAACTCTTGAGGTCCACACATCATACCAAATGATGGCACACCTCTAAGTTTGCCCTTGGTAATCTTAACTCCGCCTTCTACCTTAGCTTGGCCGTGAAGAGGACCTGGAACCTTTGAATTGTGTAAAGCAACAGGCACTAAATCGCCTACTTTAACATTGTTAGCTCCAGTAACGATTTGAATCAAACCTGTTTCTTCGTCCTTGCCGTTTGCCTCTTTGTCGCCTATATAAAGCTGGCAAACAACCAATTTATCTGCATCTGGGTGCTTATCAATCTTATCAATTCTAGCCACAACAACATTTTCAATATCAACACCTTGATATGTTAAAGTTTCTAGGTTTGATCCTGACATAATCATGCGGTCACAAAATTCTTCAGCACTCACCTTTACGTCTGTATAATCTTTTAACCAGTTTAATGAAACTATCATTTATCTATCTCCTTAGTTTATTCCTCAAAATCTATTTCTTGAATTGTCTGATGTAACGAATGTCGTTTTCATAATTCAATCTAATGTCGTCAATGCCGTACTTAAGCATTGCAACACGTTCTACACCAAGTCCAAAGGCAAAGCCTGTATACTTTTCAGTATCTACATCTCCTACCTTTAGAACATTTGGATGTACCATACCGCATCCAAGGATTTCAATCCAGCCGCTTCCCTTACATACTCTGCAGCCCTTGCCTCCACACTTGAAGCATGAAACGTCCATTTCTGCAGATGGCTCTGTAAATGGGAAATGATGAGGTCTAAACTTTGTACGAGTTTCTTCACCGAATAATTTCTTTGCAAAGCTGTCCATAACACCCTTAAGGTCAGCCATAGTAATTCCTTCATCAACTACCAATCCTTCAATTTGATGGAAAACTGGTGAATGAGTTGCATCAGGAGTATCACATCTAAATACTCTTCCAGGTGAGATAACCCTGATTGGTGGTTCTTGACTAAGCAGTGTTCTAACTTGAACAGGTGAAGTTTGAGTACGCAACAATACTTGATCATTTACATAGAAAGTATCTGTCATATCTCTTGCTGGATGATTAGGTCCAGCGTTTAAAGCGTCGAAATTGTGAAATACTGTTTCAATTTCAGGACCTTCAACTATTGAAAAGCCCATGGAAGTGAATACCTTTGTAATTTCTTCAGTAACTACTGTTAGAGGATGCTTTGCTCCTAATTGGTGCTTTGTTCCTGGTTCAGTTACATCTAATTTCTCTGCCTTTAGTTTTTCTTCTAAAGCCTTAGCTTTAACTTCAGCAAGCTTGCTGGAAATCATTTCTTCCACGTCCTGCTTTGCCTTGTTAACAAGCATGCCGACTTCCTTCTTTTCTTCAGGAGCTAAGTCCTTCATGTTTTTTAATATAGCTGTTAAATCGCCTTTTTTACCTAGCACTTTTACTCTAAGATCATCTAGGTCCTTCAAAGACTTAATCTCGTCTAATTTCGCTTTTGATTCTTCTAAAATAGCATTTATTTTATTTTGCATTATAATCTCCTTACAATCTATTTGCGTATGCTTTCATACATTAATATTCCTGCAGCAACAGCTGCGTTTAGTGATTCAATATTGCCGATCATAGGAAGCTTTACTCTCATATCAGCCATTTGACGAATCTCATCGCTGATTCCGTTTCCCTCGTTTCCTATAACCAATGCTATATCCTCTTTTAAATTAGCCTCATAGTAGAATTCACTCGCCTGTAAATCGCTTACCACCAAGTGCTTGCCTTTAACTAGCTCTCCCAGTTCCTCGTAGCTAAGGCCTTCCACTATGGGCATCCTAAAGAGCGAACCCGCTGCCGACCTAACAACTTTCTCAGAATATATGTCACAGCTTCCCTTAATTGAAACTATTAATCCATATCCAGCAGCATCTGCAGTACGAATAATAGTTCCCATATTTCCAGGATCCTGTAATCTGTCTAAAACTAAAATATTGTCCTTTGGCTTTAGTTCTCCAGAAAAGTTTTTCTTGGCTACTATTGCCAAAATACCCTGACTGTTAACCGTATCACTTATCTCCTTGAAAAGCTCATCCTCCACAAGATAAGAATTATCCAAATATGAAAAATCCTTGTCCTTATAGCTAGGTGAGATAAGCAGGCTTTGGATTTGAACTCCGTTCTTCAAAGCCTCTTCAATCAAGTTGGGTCCTTCCACTAAATACAAGCCTTCTTTGTCTCTGTATTTCTTGTTTTTTAGCTTTTTGACTTCCTTAATTATTCTATTGTCCTTTGATTGGATATTTATCATAAAATGTGAAAAGCCGGTTGATAACCGGCTAAGTGATTAATGTTCTAAAAATGAAGGAATCTTGAATTTCGATTCTTCCTCTTTTTCTCCATCCTCTGGAATGATGTCTTGTAGGTTTACTTCCCTAGCATTAACTCCATTGACTTCTGTTATTTCCGGTTCTGAAGCTTCAGCTTTTTTTATACGAGCTGAGCCACCACCTAGACCCATACCAGGCATATCTGCAAATCCTGTTGCAATTACTGTAATAGAAATTTGATCGCTCAAATCTGCATCAACAGCAGCTCCGAAGATAATGATTGCATCTTCATCTAATTGTTCTTGTACTAAAGTTGAAACCTTATTAACTTCGAACATAGTTAAATCGTAGCCACCTGAGATGTATAGAAGAACGGCCTTTGCCCCTGTGATTGTAGTCTCAAGTAATGGGCTCTTGATTGCAGCATTAACTGCATCCATAGCTCTGTTTTCGCCCTTTCCAACACCAACGCCCATATGTGCAATACCTCTGTCAGTCATTACTGACTTAACATCAGCAAAGTCTACGTTTACCAAAGCATAATCAGAAATCAAATCTGAAATACCTTGTACACCTTGACGAAGTACATTGTCGGCCATACGGAATGCGTCTAAGAATGAAGTGCTCTCATCACATGTTTCCAAAAGCTTTTCATTTGGAATTACTACCAATGAATCAACATACTTTCTCAAATATTCAATACCAAGTTCTGCTTGGTTCTTTCTCTTTTGGCCTTCAAACTTAAATGGCTTTGTAACAACACCAACAGTTAGTATGCCCATTTCCTTTGAAGCTTTAGCAATAACTGGAGCAGCACCAGTACCTGTACCACCACCCATGCCGGCAGTGATGAATACCATATCTGCACCTTCCAAATTGGAAACGATAGCTTCAATATTTTCTTCTGCAGATTGTTGGCCTATTGCAGGGTTACTGCCTGCGCCTAATCCACGAGTTAGCTTGTCTCCTATTTGTATTTTTATCTCTGCCTTAGTTCTTCCTAAAGCTTGTGTATCTGTATTAATGGCAATAAATTCTACGCCTTCTAAACCAGCGTCGATCATTTGGTTAATGGCATTACATCCACCGCCACCAACACCTACAACTTTTATGATTGCCTCATTGCTTACATTACTTTCAAATTGCAACATTTCCCATGTTCCTCCCGTGACATTTTACTTGATAAATATTATATCACAAAAGCCTTGAATTATAAAGGATTAAACGACAAATAATTTTCTTTTTCTATAGTAATTGTTCCTCGCTTTACTCCCTCCTGTTGAAGCTTGTAAATTACCTGTTTTAGACTGCCATTATCCATGGCTTGGCTCACCTGGTTAAAGCTTCCTTTTACCAATAAATTGTCGTAAATATTGGCATAAACTGTACCCTTGCTTATCTTAACTTTCTTGAAGAATAAATCGGACTTCTTTGTTTTATTAAGAAGCTTCAATATCTTGTCGTAATTTCTTTCTTCATCAACCTGTAATTTCACACCCAGATCAGATTTTCTCAGAGTCAAACCATATATTTGTGGAAGTTTAGGTACGTCCTTGACTATTTCAAGGCAAATGCCGTTTTTATCCAGCAATATGTATCCGCCCTTCTTGTAGTAATACTTGGCTTTTCTTTCGTTCACTTTGACTTCCAAAGTCTTAGGCAAATCCATGCTCACATTTACATCGCCAATATATGGATTTTCTAGCAATCTGGATTTGATGCCCGACTTATCCGAACCCCAGAAAATATTGTGTCCCTTTTCGATTTTACCCTTTTGGATAATCTCTGCATCGGTAAACTTGTGGTTTCCCTTAATTTGGATTTTATCAACATTAAAAAACGGCGAGCATAAAAATGCTACCACTGCAACTATAACAAGTAAGACGATTAAAATCCTTCTCTTGTAGTTGATTTTACGTCTTTTTGCCCTGTTCTCCCTCTTATGTTTTTCGAAATTGTAAGAACCAACCTTTTTTCTATAATAAGTTGGCTCTACCCTTTTCTTTTTTCTCATTTCTTAAAATATGAATATATTATTTCAGTGGCATTGTCAGGTAATGCGTTCCTGCTTGCCACACTCATTTCTTGAAGTTTTGTAGGGGATGCTTTTAAATCAAAGACAGTGTTAATAATAAGTTCACTGCTTAGATCCTTTTCCTCTATTACCATTGCACCGCCTTTGTCGCCTACCGCTTTTGCATTATAGAATTGATGGTTTCCTGTTACCATAGGCGACGGAATATATATGGCCGCTTTTCCTAAAGCGCATGTTTCAGCCACAGATAAAGCACCTGATCTTCCAATTACAAGATCGGCACAAGCCATATACTTGTCTATATCGTTCATGTAATCCTTGATTACAATATTATCTTGAAGTTCCAGCTTTTCAGCTTTAATATCAGCCATAATATTTTCATAGTACTGATTGCCTGTTCCAAAGATCATGCTCATATCACTTTGGCCATTGATTTTCTTCATCAATTGGTAAGACACCTCATTTATGGCCTGGGAGCCTTGGCTTCCGCCAAATGAAAATACTATAAAATCGTCCTCTCTAAATCCTAGCTCAGCTCTGCATTGCTTTTTATCACGTTGGAAGAAATCCTTTCTAACAGGATTGCCTGTAAAGACACACTTTTCCTGCTTTTTGAAATACTTTCTTCCAGCTTCAAAGCCTAGGAATATATTGTCAACTATCATGCCAAGAGTTTTGTTTGCCATACCTGGATATGCATTTTGTTCTTGAATGAAGGTCTTTGCACCGTATTTTTTGCCGGCTCTAACCACTGGCACGCAAGCATAACCGCCTGTTCCAATTACAATATCAGGTTTGAATTCCTTCATGATTTTCAAGGCTTCCCTAGTGCCTTTTTTTACCGCGAAAACCATTTTAACAGCATCCAGCGGATTGCTTCTGTCAAACCATCTGGCTGTAACCATTTTAAAATCATAGCCTGTTCTAGGTACAAGCTCAGCTTCTAAACCAATAGGATTTCCAATGAATAACACCTTGGAATTAGCGTCCATTTCCATTACTTTGTCTGCAATTGCTATTGCTGGGTAGATGTGGCCACCTGTGCCGCCACCGCTAACTATGACATTCATTCTTGTAGTCTATTCTCCTTTTGATGTTTTGAAATATTAACCAGTATGCCCATTAAAGCAAGCAATACCATGGTACCATTTCCTCCATATGAGATAAATGGCAGCATAACTCCAGTATTTGGTATTAACGCTGTTACGACGCAAACATTTAAAACCAATTGTATTGCAATTAAACCAGTTATTCCGCTTGCCAATAGAGTCCCCAATTGATCCTCCGCATTGGCAGCTATCATAAATCCTCTATAAATTAGGAATAGGAATACTAATAATAAAACCATAAGTCCAATAAGGCCTATTTCTTCACCGATAATTGTTAAAATAAAGTCGTTTTGAGGCTCTGGCATGTAAAGGGTTTTCTGTACGCTGTTACCGATTCCACGGCCAAATAAACCGCCAGAACCTAGGGCATACAAGCCTTGAGCGACCTGCCAGCCTTCCCCTTGAATATCGTTTTCAGGGTGTAGCCATGCCGCGATTCTTGATGCCGCATAGCCTCCTTTTAAAGCAATTATTACTAAGCCTAAAGCAACTCCACCAGCTGCAAGAATAAGATATATCTTCTTTAGTCCTGCTACAAAAGCAATTCCCACTGCAGTTGCAAGTACGATTAAAGCAGTGGACTTGTTAGGTTGTTCCCAAATTAAAGCAACTAAAACTATGGCTAATAGGAAATATGGGATTAAACCATCCTTTAAGTCCCTGATCCTATCCTTCTTCACGGATAGGAAAGTTGCACCGCACACTATTAGCGCAAATTTTGCAAACTCACCAGGCATAATAGTAAAGCCTGTTCCCGGTACCAAAAGCCATCTTGTAGCACCGTTTTGTGAAACTCCAAGTGGTGTAAATATAAGTGCCAAAAGGATTACTACTACTATGTAAATCACCTTGGAAAACTTTTTCCATACGTGATAATTTGCTTTTGAAAAGATGTACATAAGTACATATCCAGCAGCTACCCAAAAGCACTGTCTAATTGCAAAATAACTGGCGTTGTCGAAATCGTTTAAAGCCTTATAGTAACTGGCACTAAAAACCATTGCTATACCAAAAAGGCTTAGCAATATGACAGTTACAATAAGGGCAAAATCCCCAGTTTTACCTATATTAAGTTTTAATTTAGGCTTTTTTATCTTCATTATAAATGACTTACTAAATCTTTAAAATGTCTTCCTCTTTGTTCGAAATTATCGTACATATCCCAACTTGCACAAGCTGGTGAAAATAGAACAACATCCCCTGCGCTTGCTAACTGGTGAGCACATTTTACTGCTTCCACTAAATCCTTGCATTGATGAATATTTGTATAGCCATTCTTCATGGCTTCTTCAGCAATAAAATGGCCGTCTCTGCCCAGAGTTACCAAGGCTTTTACCTTATCTCCAAAAGCCTCTACAAAAGGCTTGAAATCCTGTGATTTACCGTCTCCACCTGCAAGGAGAATTATAGGCTTTTCCATAGCATTTATAGCGGTAACAGCAGCGTCTACATTAGTGCCCTTAGAGTCATTGTAATATTGCACGCCTTCCACTTCTCCGCTGTATTCTATTCTATGTTCTACCCCTTTAAACTTGGAAATTGCTCTTCTGATGCTGTCCATATCAATTCCTGCAAAATAGGAAATAGCGGCTGCAGCCAGTACATTTTCCAAATTGTGATTACCTATTATTTTAATATCTTCCCTATGACAAATTTGAAGCTTCTCCCCTTGGTCATTGATTAGTACCAAGTCGTCTCCTTCAAGAAATGCACCATATTCCAGCTTCTCCTTACGAGAGAAAGGAACAATTTTTGCCTTGGCATTTTCTCCTAAAGCAAAGCAATTCTTATCATCATAGTTTAAGATTAAATAGTCGTTTTCGTTTTCATTGGCAAAAATCTTAGCTTTTGCCAAGCCATAGTTTTCAAAGCTATGGTGTCTGTTTAAATGATCTGGTGTAAGGTTCAAAATGGCCGAAACATGTGGTTTGAAATACTTTGTAGTTTCCAACTGGAAGCTGCTGCATTCAGTAACCATGTATGTGTCAACATCGCTTTCCACAGAAGAACTAATAACTGCAACACCGATGTTTCCTACAACCTCAGTTTTCTTCTTTGCCTCTTTGAAGATTTCTCCAACTAAAGTAGTGGTAGTAGTTTTGCCATTAGTACCTGTAATGCCAATAAAAGTGCCCCTTGAAATTCTATAGGCAATTTCAAGTTCACCTACTATTTCTGCGCCCTTAGCTTTTGCATCCTGAATAAAGTCCAGCTCAGGATTAACTCCAGGGCTCAAAACCAACATATCAAATTCGTTCATATCATCAGGTATGCAGTCAAAATAGCATGGAATTCCAAGGCCTTCAAGCCATAGAACCAGCTGTTCCTCGTGAAGTTCTCTTTCCTTAGAATCTTGGGCATAAACCCTTGCCCCCAGCTTGTTAAGAACCTCAATAGCTGCAACTCCTGATCTTCCAAGTCCTACTACTAGAACTTTCTTGTCCTCTATATTTTGAATATTATTCAAATAATCATCTTCTTCCTAAATATTAATTACTCCCACACCTATTAAGCAGCATAGGATGGCAAAAGCCCAAAACATTAATACTACCTTTGTCTCCTTCATGCCACCTTCTTCGAAGTGGTGATGCAATGGAGCCATTCTAAAGAATCTCTTTCCGCCTGTCTTCTTGAAATATGCCACTTGAATGATTACTGAGCATGCTTCAAGCACATAGATCAGGCCAACGATTGGTAATAAAAGCTCGGCTTTCATTGCAATAGCTACAGCTGATAGAGCTGCTCCAAGTCCCATGGAACCTGTGTCTCCCATAAATATCTTTGCAGGATAGTGATTGAAAACCAAGAATCCAAGGCAAGCGCCGGCTAAAGCCATAGCATATATTCCTTCATCAGGAAAAGCAAAAGTGTTTGCTGTATAAACGAAGAACAAAGCAACGAAGAAAGTAACTCCTGATGCCAAGCCATCCATTCCATCTGTTAGGTTTACGCTGTTAGTCATAGCTAGTAAAACAAAGACAATGAAAGGATAATACATTATTCCAAAGTCTACTTCTTGGCCATAGAATGGTATCCATACCTCTGTTCCAAGGCTTAATCCCATGTATATGGCAAAAGCCAAAGCAAATACAAATTGGAATATAATCTTTTGCTTAGGGTTTAAACCCTCATTTTGTTTCTTTACTGCTTTTGCATAATCATCAAGAAATCCTACTAAAGCAAAGGCCAAAGTACATAGTATTGTTATTAATACGTTTAGACTTAAACCTCCTGCTATAGCGCAAGCAATTATGCAGGCCAGCAATATTCCAATTCCACCCATGGAAGGAGTACCCTGTTTGTGCATATGTGACTTAGGGCCTTCTTCTCTCTGGAATTGTTGGAACTGTAATTTTTTCATAGTAGGAATTACAATTCTTGTGAATATTACTCCTAATACAAAGGCCAAAATAAGTGTTATTAGTAATGTTTTCATCTCCATTGTAATTCTCCTATTTCTCCAATAATTGTGCTACTATAGTTTCCATTTCTACGCCACGAGAACCTTTTACAAGCACTAGGTCCCCATCTTGTATCAAGTCATCTAGAGCCTCTGCCAGCTCAGCTTTTGTTTCAAAATACTTAATCTTGTCAAAGCTTAAAAGTTTGGAAGCCCCGTGAACATATCCTTGAGCATCTTCTCCAACAGCTATTAGTAAATCAACTCTCTTTGATGCAGCATATTCGCCCACTTCTACATGATATTTGTAGCTATCCTCACCTAGTTCATACATGTCTGCCAGGATCGCAACTTTGCGCTTTCCCTCACTTGACATTAAAGTATTAATAGCTGATTTCATGGACGCTGGAGCTGCATTATAGCTGTCATCGATTACTCTTATCTTTCCATTTGTTTTCTCAGCCAATCTTTGGCCTGTTATTGTCATCTCATTAATTGCTTTTACAGCATCTGGCACAGATATTCCAAGCTCTAAGCCTGCAAGTATGCACAAAGCACTGTTTTCAGCATTGTGAGCCCCTGGTAAGTTTAATCTAACATCTTCCTCTTTGCCATCTACGCACAAAGTATATTTGATTCCCTTTGTGCCATAATCTTCAACATCTTTAATATATGTTTCGCCCTTGCCAGCTTCACCGTAGATAAGCTTTAATCTGTAATTGCCCTTGCAATTTTCTTCAGTCAAAAGATCGGAGGAGCCGTTTACAATTAAGCAAGAATCCTCGTTGAAGTAATCTGTACATTCCAGCTTTGCTTTTAAAATGCCTTCTCTGGAACCTAAGTGTTCCATATGGGAAATGCCTATATTTGTTATTAAAGCCATTTCAGGTCTAACTATATCGGCAATTGTGTGTATCTCTCCAGCCCACTCCATGCCTGCTTCGATTACATAGAAATCCATGCCTGCTTGAAGTTTTGCAACGCTTAGAGGCACACCCCAAATGCTGTTCAAATTGCCCTTGTTGGACTCAACCTTGTATTTGCTAGCTACAATAGCAGTTAACATATCACGAGTACTTGTCTTGCCCACTGAACCTGTAACCATAAGTCTGCGGCCACCTAATTCATCCATTAAATACTTGGCAAGCTGGTCCATAGCTTTAGTAACATTATCAACTAAAATAGTTGGAATAGGACAGTTTTCTGGCAAATATGAAATGTCATCAATTATCATTCCTGCAGCATTTTGTTCAATAACATTGGGGATAAATTTGTAGGCATTGACCTTAGCTCCAATTAGGGGGAAGAATATATCTCCTTCGCCCACTTGTCTGGAATCAAGTTTCATGCCTGTTGCCATTGCATTTCCATCTCCTGCTACAAGCTTTCCATTTACAACTTTTTCAATTTCATTAAAGCTTATTGCTCTCATATAGCTCTCCTATTCAGTATAAATTATAACTGTGCTGTCCTTTGCAACCTTTGTTCCAGCCTTAGGATACTGGTCTACAACCTTATCCTTGTCTCCAGTTACAATGTATTTTAAGTCCTTTTTCTCTATCATGGACTTAGCTTTCTTAAGGTCCTTACCTGTAATATTAGGCACCTTTGTATTTAAATCCTCATTCTCCTTCTTTTCATTTGAAGAGAATACAGGCTCTATTTCTAAGTATTTTAAACTGTTTTCAAGTATTTCTTTGGCAATTGGAACCGCTGTAGTACTACCAAAGCTACCTTCTTTAGGGTTATCGCAAATTACAAGTAAAGCAAACTTTGGATCATCCATTGGAGCCATACACATAAAGGATGTGCATTGTCTCTTACCATAACTACCATCGGATGAAATTTGGTCTGCTGTTCCTGTCTTTCCTCCAACACGGTATCCTGCTACAGCCGCTTTTCTACCAGTACCAGTTTGTACTTCATAGGCCATGATCTTACACATTTCGCTGGCAGTTTCCTCTGAAATGACACGGCGTAATTTCTTAGGCTTGAATTCCTTGATTATGTTTCCGTCTTCGTCCTGTAAAGCCTTAACCAGTCTTGGTTGCATAATAACTCCATCATTACCGATTGCGCATACTGCAGTAATCAATTGAATTGGTGTTACGGCAATACCTTGACCGAAGCCCATAGTGGCTAGGGAAACTTTGCTCAGGTTTTCTTCATCTTGAATTTGTGCTGAAACCTCACCAGGATAGTCTATTCCTGTTATGCTTGTAAAACCGTAAGCTGATATGAAATCGTAGAATCTTTCAGCTCCCAAACGCAATGCTAATTGTACATGGACTGTATTACATGAATTGGCAACTGCGTCTCTAAGCAATTGGTCACCGTGCCTCTTGTTCTCTGCACAGTGTAGAGTATAGCCACCTACTTGTATGTGATTTGAGCAATAGAATGATTCAGTAGTATTAACTACACCGGATTCTAGAGAAGATGAGGATGTTATAAGCTTGAAAGTTGAACCAGGCTCATAAGTGTCATTTACCAAAGGATTTCTCCACATCTTGTAAAGATAATCCAATTGCTTCTTATTGCTCATCTTTTTGAATTTGTTATATTCTTTTTCGTCGCTAGGCTTTGTTGCATTGTTTGGATCAAAACCAGGAGTTGCTGCCATAGCAAGAACTTCAGCAGTTTCAGGATTCATGGCAATAGCCATTATCTTGTCGGATTCGGTAGTCTTCATAGCCTTCTTAATGGCGTTTTCAACATAGTGTTGAATTACCTCGTCTATAGTTAGGACTAAATTGGATCCATTCTCCGCTGCATAGTATTCCTTAGTTCCAGAATCAAGTTCGCTTCCGTTATTGTCAGTGTTCTTAATCCATCTGCCTGGAAGTCCGCTTAAATATTGGTCATATTCCAATTCCAAACCACTTCTGCCGTTATTGTCCTCTGTTACGCTTCCCAAAAGTTGTGATGCGAAGTTTCCGTTAGGGTAATAACGTTTCTTAGACTCGGAGAAAGTAATAGAGTTTTCCTTTATCTTTCTGACCTTGTTCTTCTGTGCTTTTGAAAGGCCCTTAGCCAAAACAACTCCAGTAGGATTATTATCAATAGTCTTTTTGATAGTGGATTTCTTCATCTTAAGGATTTTGCTAAGCTTATTAACCAGCTTGTCGTAATACATTTCATCCTCAGATGACTTAATGTTTTTTCTTAAAGTGTTTACATCCACATAAAGATTATAGCTGGTTGCCGAAACAGCCAGTTCTTTGCCATTTCTGTCAAGTATAGATCCTCTATTTGCTTCGATTAAATCGTCCTTTGTTTGTTGGTTGATTGCAAGCTCAGTGTAGTAGTCAGAATCCACGATTTGAATGTTAGCCAAACGTAAACAAAGCAAAACAGTTAGAACGGCAAAAATAATAAATACCGCTCTAATTCTCTTTTGGGTCATGATATATTCACTTGTTTTCTTGATTTTTTTACGTCCCATAAGTCCAAAAAAGAGACAGCAGGCTGTCTCTAATTGTATGCTTCTTCTTGAATGATTTGCGCCAAGTTGTCTGGTGCCTTATCCTTTTCCATATAGACATATTGGCTGGATTCAGCATAATCCATATCCAAATTCTTCTTGGCGTATTCTTCTATAGTCTTCAGATTCTTTGACTTGTCGATTTTTATTTTCAGATTGTCAATGTCCTTTTGAAGTTCTTCATTAGCGGCAATGATTTCATTATTCTCATATTTGATTTGTGCAGATAATACCGAAGTTGCTATTACCAACAGTAAAACTATAAAGGCTAATACAACAGCTCCAAGCACTAGCTTTTTATCTCTTGCAATTACTTTTTCTCTGTATTGCTTGCTGTGCTCCTGTCTTTCCTTTATTGACTGTTCGCGCTTTATTCTGTTGTTGTCAATTTGTGCAAGTCTAGCTTGCATTTCAGCGCTTGCCATTATCTACTCCTAAATAAGCTTCTTAATCCGAATGCCCCTTTTTGTATTTATAATTTTTCAATGACTCTCAATTTAGCACTTCGCGATCTTGGATTTACCTCAAGTTCCTCTTTGCTAGGGCATATAGCCTTTCCTTGTGTCTTCTTTATGCTTGGCTTTTTGCCACATACGCAAATTGGGAATTCTGGCGGGCAAGTGCAAGGATTCGCTAATTTGGCGAATTCTTGCTTTACTATCCTGTCCTCCAAAGAATGAAAGGTTATTATACATAAACGACCACCTGGGTTCAAACAATCGCAAAACTCCCCGACGGCCTTTTTTAACTGTGCCAATTCATCGTTTACTTCGATGCGTATCGCCTGAAATGTTCTCTTGGCAGGATGAGGTCCATCTCTTCTGGCTGAAGCAGGAATTGCTGATTTGATTATCTCAACCAGCTCCCCAGTGCTGTCAATTGACTTTTCCTTGCGATAGTTGCAAATGAACTTAGCTATTCTGCTAGCCCATTTTTCTTCTCCATAATCCCTAATAATTTCGAAGAGACGTTTTTCATCATAGCTGTTTACCACGTCCCAAGCGGTAAAGCTGTCATCCTGATTCATTCTCATATCCAGCTTAGTGTCCTTCATGTATGAGAATCCGCGTTCCTCGTTATCTAATTGGAATGATGAAACTCCCAAATCCAATGTTGCTCCATCAATTCCATTTATGTCTAAATCTCTTAGTACTTCTTTAATGTTTGAGTAATTGCTTTGAACATATTCCTTCTTGCAAGGATAGTTTTCCAAGCGTTGGCTTGCGGCTTTTAAAGCATCCTTGTCTCGGTCTATGCCTATTAGCATTCCGTCCTTGCCAAGCTTTTCGCAAACTCCGCTAGCATGGCCTCCGCCACCTAAAGTTCCATCAACATAGATGCCGTCAGCTTTAATTTGTAAATTATCAATCACTTCATCAAAGAGTACTGATGTATGTTTAAATTCCATATCGAAACCTAGAATCCATATTCTGCCAAAGCATTTTCTAGTTCTTCAGTGCTCATAGGTCCAACATTGTTAGGAGCTTCCCAAACTTCCTTGCTCCAGATTTCAACCTTGGTAATAGCACCAATAGTTACTAGATCCTTATCAATGCCTGCATAAGCTTTAAGCTCATTAGGTATATTAATACGACCCTGCTTATCAAAGGAACACTCTACTGCGTTACCGGCAAAGTCTCTAATATATCTACGAACCTTGCTGTTGGATTGTGGCAAAGTCATTAGCTTTTCCACTTGCTTTTGCCAATCTTCCATAGTGTAAATGTTCAAGCATTGGTCTATGCCCTTTGCAAGTATGCATTTACCTCCCAGCTGATCTCTATGCTTTGAAGGCACGATCATACGATTTTTCTCGTCTATTGAATTGTAATATGTGCCCATAAACATAGCATCTCTCCTAGAAATAGATAGTTTTTTACACTATCCCAATATAGTACCTATATTATACTTCTTTCATCTCCCTTTTTCAACCACTTTTCCCCACTTTTCTCCACTTTTTTCTATTTTTTTATTGGAATTTTTACCCACCCACCATATTGCAATAAAAAAGCTTGGCTATTACGCCAAGCTTTTGATAATTAAGTTCTATTTATTTCGAATTACAGCCTGTAAAGCGTGGAAGAAAAGAAGGAATTATTTGCAGTATTCCGCAATAGCTCTCGCGGCAAATTCTGCAGTTCCTTTTCCGCCGGCGGTGTCAATGTTATCCGTCATTTCTCCACCGGCAGCATACATCTGTCCCAAGCCTGACAGAATTTGTTTTGTACAAGTATAGTAATTTGCCGTAATAAAATCCTGCAATTTCTTCACTATTTTTTGAACTTCTGGATCTGCCGGTGACTTCTCCGCCTTTTGTCCGAATTCTACGAAAATATCCATCATGCCCCTTGCCAGAACTTGCTGCTTTTCTTCGGAATAGTCTGCAGATTTCGTTTCATATTCACGGTATGCTTCCGTGTCACCCCATCTTCTTTTAGCTTCCGCCTTGTAGGTTTCAATTTTCACCTTATCAAACACCTTGAAATCCATACCATATTCTCCTTTCGACCTAATTTGTTGCGCATGGGATATTAAGTTTTCAAAATGCTCCTTTTTCAGAGTAAGAAGCTCAATTTGCTCCGACAGAGCTTTTCTCCTGTCGAATCCGGGACTGTCAATCATCTTTTTAATATCCTTTAAGGAAAACTCAAGTTCTTTGAACAGTAAAATCTGTTGCAGGCGTTCAAGCTTTGTATCGTCATACAGCCTGTATCCCGCTTCTGTCGTCACAGCCGGGGTCAGTAGACCTATTTCGTCATAGTAGTGAAGCGTGCGCACACTCACTCCCGTTAATTTGCTTACTTCCTTTACTGTCATCATAACTCTATTCCTCCTTGCATTTTTTATTATAAACTATTACCTTACGTAATAGTCAATAGAAAATAAAAATTCCCCGTATTTTTTTCAAATACGGGGGATTCATTGTGCAATCAGAATACTTAAATTTTCAAGACTTTTCGGCTCTTACTTGCCTTCCTTGATAGCTGCTTGTGCTGCCGCAAGTCTTGCAATTGGAACTCTAAATGGTGAGCATGATACATAAGTCAATCCAGTTCTATGACAGAAGTCTATAGTCTTTGGATCTCCACCATGTTCTCCACAAATACCAAGCTTAATTCCTGGTCTCTTTTCCTTACCAAGCTTTACAGCTATTTCAACAAGCTTTCCTATTCCTGTTTGATCCAAGCTTTGGAATGGATCCTCTTCGAAAATGCCCTTTGCTAAGTACTCATTGATGATCTTGCCTGTGTCATCTCTGGAGAAACCTAGACCCATTTGTGTTAGGTCGTTAGTTCCAAATGAGAAGAACTCAGCAACTTCTGCTATTTCATCAGCTGTCAAAGCTGCTCTTGGGATTTCTATCATAGTACCAAGTAAGTACTTCATATTTACGCCTGCAGCTTTTATTAATTCCTTAGCTTTTCCATCTACAACATCCTTAACATATTGTAGTTCTTTAACATTTCCAACTAGTGGAATCATGATTTCTGGCACGATTTCAATGCCTTCTGACTTGCTCACCTCAATTGCTGCAGTGATGATTGCTTCAGCTTGCATCTCAGCAATTTCAGGATAAGTGATGGCAAGTCTGCAACCACGATGTCCAAGCATAGGGTTAAATTCATGTAATGATAAAGCCTTCTTCTTAAGCTTTTCAAAAGGAATGTTGATTTCTCTTGATAAAGCCATAAGTTCCTCATCAGTGTTTGGAATGAACTCATGTAGAGGTGGATCCAAAAGTCTGATAGTAACAGGCAATTCCTTCATAACTTGATAAATGCCAACGAAGTCTTCCTTTTGATATGGCAGAATTTCCTTTAAAGCTTCTCTTCTTTCTTCTTCAGTATCTGCCAAAATCATCTTTCTGAAATGAGGGATTCTCTCCTCATCGAAGAACATGTGCTCAGTTCTGCAAAGACCAATTCCTTGAGCTCCAAATTCAAAAGCTTGTTTTGCATCTCTAGGATTGTCAGCATTAGCTCTTACGCCTAACTTTCTAATCTCATCAGCCCAAGTCATTAGTGTACCAAAGTTTCCACTCATGCCAGCTTGAACTGTGGCGATTTTGCCTTCATAAACTGTACCCTCAGTACCATCAATTGAAAGGAAATCACCTTCTCTATAGATTCTGTTCTTAATGATAAGTTCTCTGCCTTCTTCTCTTACTGTTAGCTCTGAACAGCCTGAAACGCAAGGTTTACCCATACCACGAGCTACTACAGCAGCATGGCTTGTCATTCCACCACGAGCTGTCAAAATGCCTTCTGCGGCAACCATTCCAGCCAAGTCTTCTGGTGAAGTTTCTAGACGTACTAGTATAACCTTTTGACCTTCAGCTGCTGCTTTTTCAGCATCAGAAGCGTTGAAATATATTTGACCGCAAGCAGCTCCTGGAGATGCTGCAAGTCCCTTTGCAAGCAATGTAGCTTCTTTCAACTTATCCTCATCGAACATTGGGTGAAGCAAATTCTCAACTTGAGCAGGTTCAAGACGCATTACAGCCTCTTCCTTAGTGATCAAGCCTTCCTCCACCATATCAACGGCTGTTTTTACAGCTGCCAAAGCAGTTCTCTTGGCGTTTCTAGTTTGAAGCATGAATAGCTTGCCTCTTTCAACAGTAAACTCCATATCCTGCATGTCGCGATAGTGTTCTTCCAACACCTTGGCGATTTTTTCAAATTGTGCATATTGTTCAGGAAAAACATTGGCCATTTCTGCAATCTCTACAGGAGTTCTAATGCCGGCTACAACATCTTCGCCTTGTGCATTTACAAGGAATTCTCCAAACAATCTGTTCTTACCATTTGAAGGATTTCTTGAGAAAGCAACTCCTGTACCAGAAGTTTCTCCCATATTACCAAATACCATGGCTTGAATATTTACAGCTGTTCCAAGCTCTCCTGGAATGTCATTCAGTTTTCTATACAATATAGCTCTTTCATTGTTCCATGATCTGAATACGGCCATAACAGCACCCATCATTTGTTCCTTAGGATCTTGTGGGAACTCAAAGCCAAGCTCATTTTTAATAAGCTCTTTGTATCCAGCTATGATGATTTGTAAATCTTCTGGTGAAAGTAGAAAATCAAATCTTACATTAGCCTTTTTCTTTTGAGTATCAAAGATTTCATCAAATTTTGTTTTAGGAATCTCCAGAACAACATCGCCATACATTTGAATGAATCTGCGATAACTATCGTATGCGAATCTAGGATTATTTGTTAGCTTTGCTAAACCTAAAACCGCTTCGTCGTTAAGACCAAGATTCAAAATTGTATCCATCATTCCTGGCATGGAAATAGGCGCTCCTGATCTTACTGAAACAAGTAGTGGGTCCTCTGTATCTCCAAACTTTTTGCCCATAACTTCTTCCAACTCAGCTAGCTTTTCGTAGATTTCATCAACTAAAGCTTCGTCTATTTTCTGTCCTTCTTCGTAGTATTTATTACAAGCTTCTGTTGTAATTGTAAAGCCAAATGGTACTGGCAAGCCGATCTTAGTCATCTCTGCCAGATTTGCACCTTTTCCGCCCAAAAGCTCTCTCATGTCCTTTGAGCCTTCATTAAACGAATATACATATTTCGCCATATTTTCACCTTTTCCCTCTAATAAGGGCCTTTAAAATTCTAGTCTTTCTTCAATGTAGTTTTTAACTTCAGAAATTGGAATACGTACTTGTTCCATTGTGTCTCTATCACGAATAGTTACGCAATTATCTACCTCTGTATCGAAGTCAACGCAGATGCAGAATGGTGTACCAATTTCGTCTTCTCTTCTGTATCTCTTTCCGATTGAGCCTGTTTCATCATAATCAACCATGAAGTACTTTGAAAGTTCAGCATGGATTTCTTCAGCCTTAGCACCCAGTTTCTTCTTGTTAAGAGGAAGAACTGCTGCCTTAAATGGCGCAAGAGCTGGATGGAACTTCATTACAACTCTGCTGTCAGCTTTTCCACTTTCATTAGTCCATTCTTCAAATGTGTACGCATCTGAAAGGAAAGCTAAAGTAAGTCTTTCAACACCTAGTGATGGCTCGATTACATATGGAATGAAATCTTGATCAACTTCCTCATCTTTGTATTTATAGCTCATGTCTTGGCCTGAGAATTCTTGGTGCTTGCTCAAGTCGAAATTAGTTCTTGAAGCAACGCCCCATAGTTCTCCCCAACCAAATGGGAATAAATATTCAATATCAGTAGTAGCATTACTGTAGTGGGAAAGTTCCTTTTGTTCGTGATCTCTCAATCTGAAATGATCTTCTCTCATGTTAAGAGCTAGCAAGAAATTCTTTGCATAGTCCTTCCAATATTTGAACCATTCTAATTCAGTTCCTGGTTCACAGAAGAATTCCAATTCCATTTGTTCAAATTCACGAACTCTGAAAATGAAGTTACCTGGAGTAATTTCATTTCTGAAAGATTTTCCTATTTGAGCAATGCCAAAAGGAATCTTCTTTCTTGTTGTTCTTTGAACATTCTTGAAGTTTACGAAGATGCCTTGAGCAGTTTCTGGTCTAAGATAGATTTCTGCTTTTGAATCCTCAGTTACTCCTTGGAAAGTCTTGAACATCAAGTTAAACTGTCTAATTCCTGTAAAATCAGCTTTTCCACATTCAGGACATTTGATTCCTTTTTCAGCTATGTAGTTTTCCAATTCGCTGTTTGACCAACCGTCAACGATTACGCCTTCAATGCCTTGTTCAGCATGATAATCATCGATCAACTTGTCAGCTCTAAATCTTGATTTACAAGCCTTGCAGTCAATTAGAGGGTCTGCGAAGTTGCCCAAGTGACCTGAAGCTTCCCATGTTCTAGGGTTCATCAATATTGCTGCATCAAGGCCTACATTGTACTTGGATTCTTGAACGAATTTCTTCCACCAAGCCTTCTTAATATTGTTTTTGAATTCCACTCCCAAAGGACCGAAATCCCATGTGTTTGCAAGACCTCCGTAGATTTCTGAGCCAGGATATACAAAGCCCCTGTTCTTACATAAAGCTACCAAAGTGTCCATTGATAATTTTTCCATTAATACTATCGCCTTTCTATTAATTGTCTTCTTCGTTTTGCTTTTCAACAAAGCTGTCTAAAATATCATCGCTCTTCTTAGTTTTTACTGTTTTGAAGATTTCTTCGCCTTTTTCCTTTGCTACTTCAGCAATGTCTTCAGCCTTCTCCATTGCATCCTCTGCTAAATTGCTAGCATAGTCCTTAGCTGTTTCAGCATAACCCTTTGCCAAATCAACATAGTCAGGAGCTTTTTCCTTAACTTGTTCAAAGACATCTAAACCCTTATCTTTAACATCTTCAAAAACGTCTAAGCCCTTGTCCTTTAAATCATAGTAAAGGTCAGTACCCTTATCTTTTAGATCATAGAATTTGTCAGGAGCTTGATCCATTACTGTGTCGTAAATGTCTTCTCCCTTTTCCTTTGCTTTCTCAACATACTTGCCAGCTTTTTCGCTTAGGTTAATGCTGCTGCCGTCAGTATTGTAGAAAGTGATTTCGCAGTTGAAACCGTATGCTGCAACTACGCCTACGATTAAAGCTGTTGGACCAACTAGGATTCCGCCAACGATTCCAACATTTAAAGGTAGATTCAACAAAGTGTTTTCACCCTTTTTAACAACGATTCTTGAAACATTACCCTTTTTAACAATTTCTTTTACCTTTGCATATAAATCGTTTGCAAGTTCGCCAGCTTTACCTGTTTCTTCTTTTTCGTTTACTTCTTCCAAAGCGATTATAGCATCAATAACGCTTCCGTTGTTTGCGTCTAACGCTTCCTTGGCTTCCTTATAAGTTACGCCAGTCTTGTCTTTAACTTGTTCAATCATTTCTAAAGTAATTTCCATTTTGATTACCTCCTTTAATAAAGCTTTCACTCTTTAAATTATCTATGTCTAGATAATATTTACTATACTTTTTTATAAAGCTTTGAAGGACTTCCATATGTTCCTTCTTCAGGGATATGTTCTGCAAAGCATAGAAGCTTTTCTTCTCCAAAAAGCCTATGGCTTCTCCAATATTAAAGTCTCCTTTGAATATTAGATTTCCTTGCTCCATTTCCTCCAATTCATGTGCGCAATCCTTGCAGATAGCTCCGCCCTCGCTAATTACAAAGTTTTTTCCATCAACTTTTTCTCCGCAATTAACGCAGGAATCCAAATAAGGCATTATTCCCATAATTTTCAAAGCCTTGATCTGATAGGCAAGAACTAGGGTCATATACTCGCCTTTTCTCTCAACTATTGCGTCCATAAACTCCAGAAGCTGCTTGTACAGCAATGGCAATGCCATATCCTCTGCTAAAGCTTTATCCGTCCACTCCATAATATAGGATGCCGCCATATACTTGTCTATGTCTTCTCCCAAGGAGTAGTAGGTTTTTTTCGTACTAGCATTATTTATGTTATAAAAGTCCCTAGATTTAAAAAGCTCATAGTTACCTATGGTGAAGGGCTTTATGGCCAAAGCCGTTTTGCTCTTCCCCTTCTCGCTTAAGCCTGTGCCTACGCTGAGTTTGCCATATTTCTTTGTAAATATTACCAGCATGCGCCTTCCATTAACAGCTTTTACCTGCTTTAGGACCATGCCCTCAGTTTCAACAATCATAAACCTAGTCCCTATTATATCCGAAATTAGAAATCAGAAAGTCGCTGTCTCTCCAATTCTCCTTTACTTTTACCCAAAGTTCCAAATAAACCTTGGTTCCTAATAAAGCTTCAATCTCCAAGCGGGCGTCCTTACCTATACCTTTTAATTTACGGCCCTGCTTGCCAATAATAATTCCCTTGTGACTCTTTCTCTCGCAGTAAATAACTGCGCCAATTTTAGTCAGCTTATCCCCTTCTTCAAAGCTTTCAATCTCAACGGCAACACCGTGAGGCACTTCCTCATCAAGATATAAAAGCAATTTTTCACGAATGATTTCGCTTACAATAAACCTCTCAGGATGGTCTGTCACCATATCTGCTGGGAAAAACATTGGACCTTCTTCGCACTTTGCTTCCAAAGCCTCCAAAAGCTTATCCACGTTCTTGCCTTCCAAAGCCGACACTCCGAATATTTCATCGAAGACACCCATCTCATCATAGGTCTCGTATATTTCTTTAAAATCAGCTGGATCTAAGGCATCAATCTTGTTAATAACTAAAAACTTAGGTGTATCAATGTCCTTTAACTTGTTAAGAATCCATTTATCCCCAGGGCCTGCATCAATCTTATCATCTACCAAAAACAAGATTGTATCAACTTCCTCAAAAGTGGAAAGAGCTGCCTCTGACATGAAATTATCAAGCTTGCTATGAGGCTTATGAATTCCTGGAGTATCAATGAAAACCATTTGCACTCCATCCCTTTCATCCTGGTTAAAAGCAGTATATATTCCACGAATTTGGTTTCTTGTTGTCTGTGGCTTAGCGCTTGTTATAGCAATCTTTTCACCTAGTATTTGATTTAATAAAGTGGATTTTCCCACATTGGGTCTACCTACTATTCCAATAAAACCTGATTTCATTTATTCTCCTAGATTTGTACTATGTTTTCATCGATTCTAAACATCTTTGGTAACATTTCTCCTAAAGTCATCACTACCAAAGTATTTTCGTCATCGCCTGAAATTATCTCAAAATCCTCATCACAAAACTCAGCCATAAACTGTCTGCATATTCCACATGGCCATGCTTCTCCACCTGAACTTGCTATAGCAATTTTTACGAAATCGCCTCTTCTGTATCCATCGGTAACGGCTTTTGGTATGGCTGTTCTCTCAGCACATATAGTTACAGAAAAGCTGGAATTTTCAATATTACAGCCTTGATAAACCTTGCCGTCCTTCATCAATAGGGCTGCTCCTACCTTAAACTTTGAGAAAGGTGCATAGGCTTTTTCTTTTGCCTCATCTGCTAATCTAAACAGTTCCTTGTTATCCATTAATCCTCCCTGCTAAGTCCTAATTGTCCCAAACTTAGCTCTTCTTCCTGACGCATAATCTTCTTGTCCTCTTCATCCATGTGGTCAAAACCAAGCAAATGAAGTAGGCTGTGAGTAAACAGGTATACGACCTCCCTTTCAAAGGAGTGTCCATATTCCTTAGCCTGTTCTTCGGCCACTTCTTTACAAATTACCACATCTCCCAGAGAAATAAGGCTTCCCTCATCAATGAAAATCTCAACATCTTCTCCTTCGCCATAGAATAAACCATCGTATTGCGGGAAGGATAAAACGTCAGTCACCTTATCAATTCCCCTGAAATCAGAATTTAATTCCTTGATTTCATCCTTGCTGACAAAGCTAAGACTTAACTCATAATCCTCAGGATCATCGAAACGAGAAAGAGTTATATCTGCCGCTTGTTCCAACTTGTCAAAAAGTTCTGGGCTTAGTATTTTACTTTGTTCTTCATCAATAATTATTCTCATTGCTTTTTATAGTATTCCTCGTAGGCATTGATTATTCTCTTTACCAGTTCGTGTCTAACAACATCTGTATCCTTCAAATAGCAAAAATCGATTTCATCCACAGACTTGAGGATTTTCTCTGCCTCTATAAGTCCGGATTTCTTACCCTTAGGCAAATCTATTTGAGT
The DNA here is from genome assembly GCA_024403115.1 of Clostridia bacterium. Classification (GTDB taxonomy): domain Bacteria; phylum Bacillota; class Clostridia; order Peptostreptococcales; family Anaerovoracaceae; genus JAKSSK01. Next base: position 15,507 of record JAKSSL010000003.1, on the reverse strand, counting down.
CTTGTCTCCAGTTACCACAACCTTGGAATTAAATCCCATTCTAGTTAGGAACATCTTCATTTGTTCCTGAGTGGTATTTTGAGCCTCATCAAGAATGATAAAAGAATTATCCAAAGTTCTACCTCTCATATATGCTAGAGGTACTACTTCAATAGCTTCCTTTTCCTTTAAACGCTCAGCGTTTTCTTTGCCTAGAATATCAAATAATCCATCATATAAAGGTCTAAGATATGGATCAACCTTTTCTTGCAAATCCCCTGGCAAAAAGCCTAGGCTCTCCCCTGCCTCAACGGCAGGGCGAGCTAGGATTATTCTTTGAACTTCTTTATTCTTTAAAGCGTTCACTGCCATAGCTACAGCGAGATAGGTTTTACCTGTTCCAGCTGGGCCTATACCAAAGACTATGTCCTTTTCCTTCATGCTTTTCACATAGTACTGTTGACCTATAGTCTTAGCTTTTATAGGCTTACCCAAATGTGTGAAACATACAACATCGTTTGAAACCTTGCTTTCCTTGTAGGAAACGCCTTGGGCTTTCATTTCAATGATGTAGTTCACCTTTTGTTTGTCCAGCTTTTCGCCCTTCTCCAGAACAGCCATAAATTCTGAAATTAGAGTCTTGGCAAGTTCTTCATTTCCATCCATAAAGATAAGCTTGTTATCTCTTTGAATGATTTTTGTGCCTGTAGCTTTTTCTATAGCTTTTAAATTGTCGTCCAGATTACCAAAAAGTTCTCTGGTTTCAATAGCTGAATTAATATCAATAAGTGACATATTTCTCCTATTTACAATTTATACTACTTAATCTTTACGATCATTTCACCGGCCTTAACCTTTTGACCTTCTGAAACGTAAACCTTTTCAACTTCACCTGTTGCTGTTGCTAAGATGTTTGTTTCCATCTTCATTGCTTCTACAACTGCAACTGGATCTCCTTCAGCAACCTTATCTCCTTCTTTTACAAGAACCTTGATAATGTTACCTGGGATGTTTGATCCAACTTCAAATGGATTTTCTTCATCAGCAAGTAAAGTGCTTGTACCTTGAGTTAAACCTTCTAGGCTTTCATCCTTGATTGTAACGATTCTTCTGTTACCATCAATTTCGAATACTACGTCACGAGTACCTTCGTTTGTTGGCTCGCCGATTTCTTCAAGTCTAACCATGTACTTCTTACCTGTTCCATCTTCAACAGTACATAGTTCTCCAACCTTTAAGCCGTGGAAGAATACGTCTGAACCCATATGTCTGAATGAGCCTTCCTTCTTAACCTTCTTGCAGTAATCCATGAATACCTTTGGATAAATTGCATATGATACTAAATCTTGTTCAGTGGCATCCATGTCTAATTCATCCTTAAGAAGCTTCTTGATTGCATCAAAGTCTTCATCTTCAAGTAATTCACCTGGTCTAACTGTAATAGGTTCCTTGCCCTTTAGTACTAGGTCTTGAATATCCTTGTTGAAACCACCATAAGGTTGTCCAATCATTCCCTCGTAGAATGTTACTACTGAATCAGGGAAGTCCATATTCTTTGCCTTTTCAAAGATGTTTTCTGGAGTTAAGTCGTTTTGTACCATGAAGATAGCCATGTCGCCTACAACCTTTGATGAAGGTGTTACCTTAATTAGGTCGCCGAACATATCGTTAACTGTCTTGTACATTTCCTTAACTTCTTCAAACTTATGTCCAAGTCCAAAGCTTTCTACTTGTGGCTTCAAGTTTGAATATTGTCCACCAGGGATTTCATACTTGTAGATTTGAGCTGTAGCAGTTTGTAGACCTGATTCAAATTCCTTATAAACTGGTCTTACATCTCTCCAGTATTCTGAAATCTTTTGTAAACCATCAACATCCAATTGTGGATCTCTTTCACTGTTTTGCATTGCTGCTGCAATTGAGTTAAGAGCTGGTTGTGAAGTTAAACCTGACATTGAGTTAATTGCTGCATCAACAACATCAACGCCTGCTTCACTTGCCATCATAACTGTAGCAACACCATTACCTGTTGTATCATGAGTATGTAGGTGAATTGGAATTGATAATTCTTCCTTCAATGCCTTAACTAGCTTGTAAGCTGCTGCTGGCTTTAATAGACCTGACATGTCCTTGATTCCTAGCATATGGCATCCGAACTTTTCAAGTTCTTTACCCATCTTTACATAGTATTCAAGATTGTACTTGTCTCTCTTTTCATCAAGAATATCGCCTGTGTAGCATAGGCAACCTTCAGCAACCTTGTTTTGATTCATTACTTCGTCTAAAGCAATCTTCATTCCTTCCATCCAGTTTAATGAGTCAAATACTCTGAATATGTCAATTCCACCCTTAGCTGATTCTTGAATGAATCTTCTAACAACATTGTCTGGGTAGTTCTTGTATCCTACAGTATTTGAACCTCTAACTAGCATTTGGAATAATACGTTTGGGATTTCTTTTCTAAGAGTTTCCAATCTTTCCCATGGGTCTTCGTTTAAGAATCTGATTTCTGTATCGAATGTAGCTCCGCCCCACATTTCAAGTGAGTATAAATCCTTACCATAGTAAGCTGTTGCTGGAGCAATCTTTTCAATATCCTTAGTTCTTACACGAGTAGCCATTAGAGATTGTTGAGCATCTCTCATTGTAGTATCTGTAATCAAAAGCTTCTTTTGATTCATTGTCCAGTCTGCTAAGCCCTTAGGACCAAGTTCGTCTAATATTTGCTTTGTACCCTTAAGTGGAAGTACTTGCTTTCTAGAAATATTAGGAACAACTGGAATATCGAAGTCAGGCTTTTGGCCCTTAGTCTTATTAACAACGATGTTTCCGATATACTTAATGATCTTTTCTTCTGCTTCATCAGTCTTACGGATATCCAATAGTTCTGGATTTGATCCGATGAATCCTGTATTACATTCACCTGCTCTGAATGTTGGGTGATTTAATACGTTTAGAAGGAAACCAACGTTAGTCTTAACGCCGTTGATCCTAGTTTCTCTTAAAGCTCTTACAGCCTTGTTAGCAGCTATGTCAAAAGTTCTACCCCATGCTGTTACCTTAACAAGCAAGCTGTCATAGTATGGGCTGATAACTGCGCCGTTAAATGCGTTACCACCGTCAAGTCTGATTCCGTAACCGGAAGATGATCTGTAACTTTCGATTACACCTGTGTCTGGTGCAAAGTCATTTGCAGGGTCTTCTGTTGTGATACGGCATTGAATAGCAAATCCATTAACCTTAATATCCTCTTGGCTATAGATTCCGATTGCTTCTGAATTTAATTCGCAACCTTCAGCAATTAGGATTTGTGCTTGAACGATATCAATACCAGTAACCATTTCTGTTACTGTATGTTCTACTTGGATTCTTGGGTTCATTTCAATGAAGAAATGGTCTCCATTTTGGTCAACTAAGAATTCCAAAGTACCAGCATTTCTATAGTTTACTGCGCTAGCAATTTTAATTGCGTCTTGGCAAATTTCCTCTCTCTTTTCATCTGAAAGAGTAAGAGAAGGTGTAAATTCTACAACCTTTTGGTGTCTTCTTTGAATTGAGCAGTCTCTTTCTCCAAGGTGAACAATATTGCCATATTTGTCGCCTAAGATTTGAACTTCAATGTGCTTTGGATTTTCAACGTACTTTTCAATGAATACATCATCAATACCAAATGCCTTACCTGCTTCATTCTTTGCACTTTCAAATTGGTATACTAAATCTTCTTCGTTTCTAACGATACGCATACCTCTTCCGCCGCCACCTGCTGCTGCCTTAAGCATTACAGGGAAACCACAAGCCTTTGCAATTCTAAGAGCTTCTTCACCGTTCTCAATGGCTTTTTCTTCACCTGGAATAGTTGGAACTCCTACGCTTGCTGCAACTAGCTTTGATTGAATCTTGTCGCCCAAAGCATCCATCATTTCATGAGTTGGTCCGATAAATTCAATTCCTGCATCTTCACAAGCTTTTGCAAACTCTGAGTTTTCAGCCAAGAATCCATATCCTGGGTGAATAGCTTCTACGTTCTTGTTCTTTGCTAAAGCAATAATTTCGTCAATTGCAAGATAAGCTGCAACGGGTGCTTTGCCTTTACCAATCATGTACGCTTCATCAGCTGCTGTATGGAAAATTGCGCCTTCATCTTCCTTGGAGTAAACAGCTACTGTTCTAATTCCAAGTTCCTTACAAGCACGAATTACTCTTAATGCAATTTCGCCTCTGTTTGCAACTAACACCTTACTAAATTTTTTCATAATAACCTCTTCCACTAATTAATGAAATAACTTACTGCGCTTCTTGATGAAGATGGACATCCAACTGATCGTATGGAATCTTGATTCCGTTTTCATCAAAAGCTTTTTTAATGTTCTCATAAATATAGTACGTTGCTGGCCAATAATCTTCTAGTTTTACCCATATTTTAAAGTCTATTCCAAGAGAACTTGAGTTGTGTGAAATTACACCAATTATCACATCCTCGCCCTCCAGAATATATGGGCATTCTTTCGCAACATTTTGTAAAACAGTTTTTACAAGTTCTAAATCCGAATCATATGGAACCGATATTACTGTATCAACTCTGCGCTTATCCTGAGCATAATAGTTGGTAATAGGTCCTGCAACAACAGATCCATTTGGGACTAAAATCACCTTGTTGTCCACTGTCTTTACCATAGTACTGAACAGATCAATTTCAACTACATATCCTTCAATGCCCACCATTTCTACATAGTCGCCATTTTTGAATGGTTTGTTGAATATGATCATGAATCCCCCTGCAAGATTTGCAAGGCTGTCTTTTAGGGCTAATGCTACGGCAGCTCCAGCCGCACCTAAAACGGCTATAATCGGTGCTGTAGGTACTCCAAATACTTGAAGAATAATAATCACTAGCACTACCCATAAAAGTGCTTTTGCCATATTTACCACAAAAGTATGAATCAAAGGTTCTACCTTAGTCTTTTGTAGAATCTTGCGCAATGCATTTAGCAAAAGCTTCATTACAACTAAACCGATAACAATGATTACTAGAGATACCAGTACCTCTTTGTAAATCATGTGCGCGGTTTCTCCGGTGAAAAATGCTTTAAAATCATTCATATTGATCACCTACCACAACTTGTTTGTGTAAACCACCCCGTTATTAGCTCTACGTCTTTCGATTTCTCTCAAAAGCTTTTTACGTAGTCTAATATCATCCGGTGTGATTTCAACTAACTCATCGTCGTTAATATATTCCAAAGCTTCTTCCAAAGTGAAAACTCTTGGTGGAGTAAGCTTAATGGTATCATCACTTCCTGCAGCACGCATGTTGCTCACCTTCTTCGCTTTACATGGATTTACTTCCATATCATCGCTACGTGAGTTTTCACCAACAATCATGCCTTCGTATACCTTAGTTTGTGGTCCTACAAACATTTGCACTCTTTCTTGAATATTGAAGATTGCATATGGAGTAGTAGAACCTGGCTCTGTTGCTATGGCAACGCCGTTGATTCTTTGTTGAATTTCTCCAACATATTCTCCAAAATCGGAGAAACGTCTTACCATAGTGCCTTCGCCTCTAGTATCGTTAATGAACTCAGTTCTATAACCTAAAAGTCCTCTTGTAGGTGCTATATATTCCAGACGAGTGTATCCGTTTATGCTCTCCATCTGTTGCATAGTACCTTTTCTTTGGTTCATCTTAGAGATAACTGTACCTGCGTATTCATCAGGAACACTTATTACAACCTCTTCCATAGGTTCTAGCTTTGCACCGTTTTCAGCAGTTCTCATAATTACTTCTGGCTTGGAAACTGCCAATTCATATCCCTCACGTCTCATATTCTCAATTAGGATTGAAAGGTGAAGTTCGCCTCTGCCTGATACCTTGAAGCAATCAGCGCTGTCAGTGTCCTCAACTTTAAGACCTACATTGACTTCCAGTTCCTTAGCCAATCTTTCTCTAATGTGCCTTGATGTAACAAACTTACCTACTTGACCAGCAAAAGGTGACTTGTTTACCATGAAGTTCATGGAAAGAGTTGGTTCTTCAATGTGAATCATTTCCATAGGTTCTGGATTTTGTGGATCGCAGATTGTCTCTCCTATGGAAATATCTGAAATACCAGATACAACAACTATGTCTCCACATTCAGCTTCTTTTACTGCTGTTCTCTTAAGACCTTTGTATATGAATACCTGTCCAATTTTCTTTTGAACTAGGCTGCCGTCTTCCTTGGCAACTGCAACTGTTTGTCCTTCCTTGATTACGCCCTTAGTAACTCTGCCTATTCCCAATCTACCGATGTAGTCATCATAAGCTAGAGATGATACTTGTAATTGTAAAGGTTCCTCAGTCTTATCTGGGTAAACATCACAGTGCTTAATAATTGTTTCGAAGAGTGGGTTTAGGTTTAGTCCGCCGAAACCTTCTGGGCTCTTCTTGATTTTGCTTTCGCCGTTGGTAATAACAACTTCTGAAGCATCAGCTGGGTCGTACACTGCTATTCCTTGTCTAGCAATTCCGTATAGAATTGGGAAGTCTAATTGTTGGTCATTAGCTTCTAGATCCATGAACAGTTCATAAACCTCATCAACAACTTCATCAATTCTAGCGTCCTTCTTGTCAATCTTATTGATGAACAAGATAGGGTTTAGACCTTGTTCCAAAGACTTTTGTAGAACGAATCTTGTTTGTGGCATTGGGCCTTCGCTGGAGTCTACCAGCAGAATAACTGTATCAACAGTCTTCATGATACGTTCAACCTCTGATGAGAAGTCAGCATGTCCTGGAGTATCAACAATATTGATTTTTACCCCATCGTGCATAATGGAACAGTTCTTGGAATAGATTGTAATTCCTCTTTCTCTTTCAAGGTCATTGCTGTCCATTACTTGGCTGGCCATTTCCTCGTTGTCTCTAAATACGCCGCTTTGCTTTAGAAAAGCATCTACTAAAGTTGATTTTCCCGCATCTACGTGGGCAATAACGGCTATATTAATAATTTTTTCCTTTTGCATTAAGTTCTCCTAAATCTATAAATTTAAACTTGTTTTAATAATTTCATCCACCTTAGATGATTGATAGGAAAGATTCTCATAAGAAGCAATGTCCCAGTGATAAATCAAACGATTCAACTCTCTGGAATATACTTCCTTTTTTGCCTTCTTATCCAAGCCTAAGCTCTTTTTAATCTTGCCCTTTAAACCGCCTAACTGGTTAAGCTTCGGTGCAAGCACTCTAACATAATTCATTTCCTTCGGAATCTTTTCTAGGAAAGCTCCTGTTTCTTGATTTACCAAAGTGCTGAATATTAATATTACATTAGTTTTGTCTGTGTCCAAAGTCTCCAAGGCTTTTAGAATTTCCTGCTGGTTGTATTCATTGGATATGTCGCCAATGTTATATACAGCGTTTGGCTTTTCATTTCTAAAAGCATCTTCAATAGTAAGACCTGTGCTGTCGTTTTTAATGCTTAAATCTAACAAATGTTTAGCAGCTTTTCCATCGCTGTAAGCGCAATACTTTTCTTGGAACTCTTTATATCCCTTTATCTCCTCATCACTGTTCAAAGCATCAATTAATTCATCAACACTCTTTACAATTGGGAACGGCAAATCGTAGATATCAAAATATGTTCCCTTAGCCTCCAGATATTCCTCCAAATCATAGGCGAAAAGCACTATAGGCTTTCCTGTAATTCCATAATCGAAGAATACGCTGGAATAGTCGCTTACCAATTTATCAGTAAAAGCTAAGATGTCGTAAGTCTCATATTCCTTAGGGAATCCTTTAATGTGCTTGAACTGGTCATAGTCCAAAGCAGACTCGATTAAGAAATGCAAGTTTACCAATAGGACTTGGTCGTCTCTTAGTTTCCCATCTATTTCCTTTAGCTTTTCTGCGATAATCTTTACCTGCTCTGCATCTTCTGCAGATCTTCCGCTTCCACGCCAAGTTGGCATGTAGGCAAATACTTCCTTGTCCTTTAAGCCTAGCTTTTCTCTCAAAGCCATAGCCTCTTCTTTTCTTAGCAAGGCATCGTTTCTAGGATAATCCAAAAGCAAAACCTTGTTGCTGAAAATATTTCTAATCATGTAGTCATCATAGAAAACATCCCTTGTAAACTCATTTGGGAAAAGAGCATAATCTGCCATGAAATAGTTTTTCTGAACATTTCCTATGGATGCTGAATTTCTAATATCACTTCTGCCAAGGCGCTTTAGAGGTGTGCCGTGCCAAGTCTCAACGAATACCTGCTCACTGCGCTTATTGAAATATGGTGGCAGAGAGTTATCTGTGTAAAGGTATTTTGCTTGAGCCAATATCTTTTGATATGTGTCATCGCCCCTTATAATCAGCTTTACCTTTTTAAAGCCATAAAAATCGAATTTAGCCTTAGCTGAATCCTCAGTCTTGTCGTTAACAACGAAATATGGAACGTATTCCTCATAGTCAGGGTTTTCTTCGATTTCTCTTAGAAGAGCAAACATACTTCCGTTAGTCGCCTTTCCTTGACCTGCTTCCAAAAGGACGGCCTTATCCATTATCTCTCCCGAGCAATAGCTATTGTATTTATTTGTAAGGGCCTTTTTAACCTTAGTTAAATCTTCCTTCTTAAGCATCTCCATTAACCTGTCTGTATTCTTGCCATCGTGGAACTCAACTAACTTGGAGTAGTTCTCAATATGCTTTTTCTCTTGAGGATTGGAATACACTTCCAAAAGTTCCCTCTTCATAGAGTCGTCATCATAGTACACTCTACCAAAAGCCAAGTCTTCAGTAAGCATCAGCTTGGCATTTTCACCATACTGGCTTACGCACTGATCCTTTTCCTTCCAGTAGAAAATCACTTTGCTTCCTCTGTAAAAGGCATCGTAGCTAACAGAAGAATAGTCGGTGATTAAGAGACTTACATCTTTTAAAATATCATCATATTTTTCATCACCAACAATATATTCCTCAAGTCCTGTGTGCTGCTCTTTCATAGCCTCCTTAATCAAAGGATGAGGCATAATGATTAATCTATCGTGTAGCTCTTGTGGAATATTCTCCACAATCTGCTTAGTGGATTTGATGTATGAGCTTTGGTTCACATCTTCCTTGCAAGTTCTCTCCTCCCAAGGTCTCCATGTAAGCATTATTGCAATTTTGTCTGCGTCAGGATTCATTTCGTTTCTATCAAACTTAGGTAATCCGCACAGATAAAGCTCATCCTCGGAGTAGCCACCTAATTCCACAAAATGATCCAATTCCAAATGGGATGAAACAACAGTCCTTCTGAAACCGTTTTTCTTCTTTTGTCTGAAAAATTGTCTCTGGCCAGCATCCAAGGAAATCATATACATAATTCCATGTTGCAAAAATACGAAATTATACATTCCTCTTGTCAGGTACAATCTTACATATTTGCTAATGCATCTAAGCTCTATGGCATGAGCCACATTTTCAGATCCTATGAAAGTTTTCGCTCTAAAGAAATATAGGTAGTGTTTAAAAGAGTATTTCTTTAATACGTATTTCTTGTACTTTTGAGGGGCAGCCCGCCAATCCGCACAATTTTCGTCTAGAACGAAATAGGCGTTATCATATCCTTGATCTACTAGCTTCTCAAAGACGATATGTCCGCTTTCCTCATATCTAGCAGAATCCTTTTCGTATAGAAGAATGGGATCCTTGCCCTTGAATATCATTGCCATCAAATAGGCACATGCCAGCTTGAACTTTTCAAAAGCTTTGTCTGTAACATTACAAGGCCTAATTGTCAGGACTAGATTATACTTTGTTATTAGAAAGTAGGCTGACATGTTCATGTCTTTTAGGAAATAAACCTTGTCAGTAAGTACGCCTTTATACTTTCCCAAAAACCATCGGCTTGTTAAACCTGTCTCATACTCTGTGCCTTCCTTATCCTTCAAAACAAGTCTAATGGCATTCTTAAGGTCTAGGCTTGCGATTATGTTCTCTCTCACATAAATCCTACACTTGGCACTTGCAGTATGATAGGCTTCGCCTGCCACATCATATTGTCCAAATTTGAAGTTTTCCAAAACAAATGGCAGTTCCACATCCTTAGCCAAGAATCTGATGGACTCAGTGTCAATGACTTCCTCCGAATAGATTCTAAGGGTAAAAGCGATTTCAAGACCATTTGATTTCATTTTGTATTTTGGAAATCTTATTTGTGCTTTTAAATACTTTGGTTTTTCGATCATTTATTTAATTTATCAATTACGAAAGCTGCCAATCGTTGGCAAGCATCCTTTGTTTCTACTTCAATGTATTTATCTCTGAACTGATGCAAGCTTTCCATGTCATAGTTGTTTTCCTCAATGGCTTTGGCCACATCCTTAGCCTTGACAAATTGATATTTGCCTATAGCCTCTTGTGACATGTCCACATTGATTCCAACCTTTTCCTTGTATTCTTCCAAATCGAATACATACATGTAAATTGGAATATCCAAAATGGAAGCTTCAATGATAAAGGAAGAGTAGTCGCTTATCATGCAGTCAGCAAGTTTTATTAAATCATAAGTGTTAAGGTTTTGGTCGCAAATAACATTTGGCAGACGAAGTTTTTCAACCAGCTTGCAAGTTCCCACGTCCAAAGAGTGGGGCTTAACAATTAGATTGTATTTGCTGTAGTCAATATATGCAGCTAGGCTGGCTACGTCTACCGGTCTATCCTTTCTAAAGGTCGGGATATATACAATGTTCTTTTTGCTCTTATCCAGCAATTCAGGATACTTATCTGTTATAGCTTTTAACTCATCCCCTGCTGGTCTTTGCATATAGTCCAGTCTAGGAAGTGCCATAGGAACGAACTTGTCCATTGAAACATTGAATCCCTTGGCAAAAGCTTTTTCAGTTTCCTTACTTGCGCATATAACGTAATCGTAGTTTTGATGCATCTTCATTTCATCTGCAACAATCCTAGGGTTACCATCCTCTTTACCGATAGTTTGATGTCCAAATTGTTTTATGGCTGCAGTAGCATGCCAAGTTTGGATAATTGTAAGGCTCTTCTTGTGTTTAAGAATGCTGGCAATAATGCAGTATCCATCTAGAACAACAACTCGTGATGTTGCCATGTTAAACATTTGACGAAGTATATGGCCCAAATATCCCAGTAAACCCCTGACATTTATATCCAATGTCCTAGTTAAAACGACAATCTTAGCATCAGACATTTTATTCAATTGTTCGCTAAGCAATTTGAAGTCCAAAGTCATCTCATCGCTCTGTCTTGAAATTAAGGTTATCTTGTTTCTGCTAGGGAAAATTTTAAACAAATCGTATAGCAAATTTGTAAGAAAAACCAAAATTCTAATAGCTAATCTTTTCATGCATATTACCTCTAATTATACATAAAATATTATACCATCAAATAGGCTTATTTTCAATAAATTTAGCCACTAAAAAAGGCGATAATTCAGTAAAATTATCGCCTAAAAAATATACTGTGAATTATTACCAGGAGCCGCCTCCGCCACCGCCAAAGCCGCCTCCGGAAAAACCGCCACCGCCTGATGCTGCACCAGACAATTCTGAGCTTGCATATGAGGCAACTGCATTGTTTATATCTCTGCCATAATCATCAAACATTCGTCCAATGAAATACATATCCCATGGGTCGCATCCATAGAACCAACGAGGCGCTTCCATAGGAATCTTCTTGAAGTTCTTAATCCACTTATCTTCCAAACCGAAGATATAGGCATATGGTATGATTCCATAGAAATATTCTGGATCTTCATCCACCAAAGCTTGAAGTTTTTCAAGCTCAGCAGTCTTGATAAAATGCTTGAATCCCAATATCTCTGCAAGAGTTCTAGCGCTCTCTTCATTTCTAGCTAGCATAAAGCAAGCAAAGAAGGATGTTCCCAATGTGGATACAGTCAATATTATCCTCAAGGCCAAAGTGCTAAATGGTCCATAATTTTCCATTGAACTGATTCCCAGCAAGGCTGGTATCAAAGCTGCAAGCAAGGCAACTATACCAATGACCAACATGGCCACATTGTGGCCAAGAGTATGGTTATACTTCTTGTTAAAAGTATTGCCTATTATTATGGATCCAACTATAGCAATTACCGCTGGAACAATTGCAAATGGTGCCAAGAAAGTCTCAAAATGCAAGAAGAAATATGCCACTACGAAAGCCGCAATAGGCAATCCTATTGCCACTTGGAAAACGAATTGGCAAATCTTGGATGGTAAAGAATAAACATCATGATGCTTAAACTCATCCTTCAAGTCCAACTTCACATTTTCAAAATCCTGTCCAAAATATTCATCTAAATCATCAGGTCTTACTTCATCACCTGTGGCAAAGAGTGCACTATAGAAGTTTCTAACATAAAGTGGCTCTTTCGATGATATTTCCTTTTCCTTTTTGAAAAGATAGCTTTTATCCTCAAACTGATGAATGCTCATATATCCTTTATTGGCAAGGTAAGGAATCAAAGCAAGAATATCCTCATTATCCACGATGCCATCGATTAAGTAACCTATTTCACCAGGGCTTAGATTCCTTGGTGGATAAAACTCTACTGTGACCTCTGCTTTTGCATCTCTTCCAAAAATTACCCATGCAGCAAAAGCAAATATCAATACTGCCGCAGCAAGTATTATTGCCAACCACACGATCCAGTCCATAGAAGCTTCCCCTTCCCAGTATCCTTCAGGAAGGGCAGTGCTTACAGTAACTCCATGGCCTTGCTTAAGCTTTTGCACATTAAAGGAAAAAGCCTCCCCATTTGTAGCCTTGGTTATTACTATCTTATCAGTATTGGCCTTACTGCCCAATGGACCAGAATAGACCAGTAAATTCTCTAGATTTGTAATGCCTGGGAAAGTAACATTCACCCTTGCGCTAGCAATGGCGCTCTCCCAATCTAGAGGTAAAAGATTTAGACTAAACTTATCCATTGTGGCATCTTTGTCGTCATAACAAATAAGTCTATATTTAATTATATAAGTTCTCTGTCCGGAAACTGTTATGTCCTCATCACCGATTTTCATAACGAAATTTCCATCGGAATGTTCCTCTTCAACAGTATAGTAGTTGCCATCCTCATCTGTAACATCAACGACTTCCACTCTGTTGGCTTTTTCAGGAACATATCTGTAAATTCCGTGGCGAGGCTCTATAAAATTAACCTCTATGGTTTCCGTAATATCATAGCTATTGTCTCTGTTTACATGGACATCCACATTAAACTTGTTGGTGTCGTATCCGCCAGCGGCAAAAGCTTTACCACTTGTTAAAAGGAGCAAGCTTGTAAAGACAAAAACTATAGAAATAAACAGAGAAACAAATCTACTGCTTTTGCTCATTAGAATTGCACCTCAACATTTTCTCTTTCAGCTTCATCATTTACTTCAAACATGCTCATCTTTGAGAAATGGAAAATTCCAGCCAAAATATTGCTTGGGAAAACCTCAACTCTATTGTTAAAAGATTTAACAGTAGCATTGTAGTATTTTCTTGCGTTTGCAATATCCATTTCAAGGCTTTGTAGGCTGTGTTGAAGCTCTACGAAATTAGTGTTTGCTTTTAAATCAGGATAGTTTTCTGCAATAGCAAAAAGACGTCCCAATCCCTTTTCAACCAAGTTTTCGCAAGCCACTTTATCATCAACATTAGCTGCTTTTTCAGCCGCATTTCTTGCCTCAATTACTCCTTGAAGAGTTTCCTTTTCATGAGCTGCGTATCCCTTTACAGTTTCAACCAAATTAGGGATTAAATCATGTCTTTGCTTTAAATAAACATCCATTGTGGAGAAAGCTTCTTCCACATTATTTTTCTTCTTAATAAAATTATTGTAGCTAAGTACTACCCACAAAATGATAAGCACAACGACTACAACGGCAACAATTATTCCAATGTTCATAATCCTACCTCCTAAATAATACGTCTATTTTACCATATAATCTCTTTATATCCATTCTTTTTCAAGAACTCATTGGCTTTTAGAAAATAATTTCCGCCGAAGAACCCACGATATGCCGATAAAGGCGAAGGATGTGGCCCCTCCAAAACTAAATGACGGCTCTTGTCTATCAAGCTAGCCTTATTCCTTGCATCTCTGCCCCAAAGGATAAAAACTACAGGCCTATCACCCTGGGAAATCATTTTGATTACGCTGTCTGTGAACTCCTCCCAGCCATGACCTCTATGGGATCCCGCTTGACCCGCTCTAACTGTAAGGCAAGTGTTTAAAAGCAAAACTCCTTGTTTAGCCCAGTCAGTCAAATCAGTGCTTCTCTTTTTGGCACCATACTCCATATCCAATTCCTTGAAAATATTCTGCAATGATGGTGGAGCCGGTACCCCTTCAGGTACTGAAAAAGCTAAGCCCATAGCCTGCCCTTCCTCATGGTAAGGGTCTTGACCTAAGATTACCACCCTTGTTTTTTCATAAGGGCAAAGCTTTAAAGCCTTGTAAATATCCTCCTTTGGCGGATACACTGTATAGTTTTCATATTCATTTTCAACAAATTCTTTTAAATTTTTCATGTATATATAATACCACTTTATAGGAAAAAATGGTAAAATATTTCCATGAAAACACATGTAATCATTCCAATATTCATACCTCATCTGGCCTGTCCCAACGATTGTGTATTCTGCAATCAACGGAAAATCACAGCCCACGAAACAGCACCAAATGAAGATGAAGTTAGAGCTACAATTGAAGAATATTTATCAACTGTAAACCGTGAGCAGATTCAAACCGTTGAAATTGCTTTCTACGGCGGTAGTTTTACTGCCATAGAAATGGAGGATCAAAACAGGTATTTGGACATAGCTTTGGAATACAAAAACAAAGGGCTTATTGATAAGATACACATTTCCACACGCCCCGACTACATCGATGAGGCCATATTGGATAACTTAAAAGCTCACAAGCTTGACACCATCGAGTTAGGCGTTCAATCCTTCGATGACCAGGTCCTTAAGCTTTCCAAACGAGGCCACGACTCCAAAGTGGTTTATGGCTCAGCGAAATTGATAAAGGATTACGGCTTCGAACTGGGTATTCAGCTGATGATTGGCCTTCCTGGAGATAGCCTTGATGCTTGTATTTATTCAGCAAAGGAATGCGTAAAACTGGAGCCTGAGATAGCCAGACTATACCCTACCATAGTCATTAAAGACACTCAGCTTTATGAGGATTGTATAAACGGAACATACACCCCACTAAGCCAAGCTGAAGCTATCCATAGAACCAAGGAAATGTACAAAATCATATGCCAAGCCGGCATTAATATTATCAGAGTTGGGCTAAAGAGCAGCGATATAATAAACGAAAATGGCGACATTAAGGGAGAAACTTTCCACCCAGCTTTCAGACAGCTGGTAGAAAGCGAAATCGCCAAGGAAATTATAGATAAAAAACTCGAATCCCACATGGGTCCACTTAGCATATTTGCCAATTCCAAGTGGTTACCAAATGCTATCGGTAACGGCGGTACAAACAAGAAGGCTTGGGAGGAAAAATACAAAATAGTTCATTTCTACAGAGACGATAGCTT
>JAKSSL010000029.1 GCA_024403115.1 Clostridia bacterium | reverse complement strand
GACAAGATTTTCTATACTGGTTCTCCTGCTGTTGCAAAGCACGTTATGGAGGAGGCTTCCAAGAATCTAACTCCTGTGGCTTTGGAATTAGGCGGTGAAACTGGAAACTGGTGTATAGTTCGTGAAGATGCTGATTTAGCTGATACAGCTGCGAAAATAGCTTTCTTTAAAATCTGCAACAGCGGTCAGATTTGCATCAATATTAATCAAGTTGCAGTTGCCAAAAGCGTTGCTAAGGACTTTGTGGAAGAGCTTAAGAAGGCTTTCATCAAGCAAATCGGCGAGGATGCAATCAATAACGAGGAGTATCCAAAGCTTATTACTAAATCCGCTTATGACAAATGTGCCAGTGAGCTGGAGCAATACCAGGATAGAATAGTATTCGGTGGCAGTGGAAATCCTGAAACTTTAAAGTTTAATCCTACCATTGTTTATCCTGTAGATATTAATGAGAATATAGTAAAGCATGAGCTTTTTAATCCTATTCTTCCTGTGGTAGAATTTGAGGATAAGAAGGTGAATGAGCTTTTAGACACAATAGCTGATAGGGAACATGGTTTGGCTCTATATCTTTTCACCAAGGATGTTTCCTGGGCGAAGAAGGTTATGCAGACTCAACAATACGGCGGTGGCTGTATCAATGAGGTATGCGTGCACATGATGGTCAAGGGCGTGCCTTTTAACGGAACTGGACATTCGGGAATGGGCGCATATCACGGAGAGTGGGGCTTTAGAGAGTTCACTCATCCATCGGCAGTGCTGATCGGCCACAGACATTTCAATTTGCCTCTTAGAAATCATCCATATCACGGTAAGGGCAACGAGTACAAGCTTAAGATGATTAAAAAGTTTGAAAAATAATAATCATCATTATATAATAATCAAAGTACAATAAAGGAGGAAAACGAATATGAAGACAGTTGGATTTCCAATGATCAGGAATTTTTCCGGAGATATCCGTGATTTTATTCCAGCATTATTCGAGTTTATGGATCGCTACGATGATGTAGAATTTTTCCTTGAAGACGGTTACGGTGAAAGATTAGGCTATACAAAAGAGGATTATTACAAGGCATCATCTAAGGTGCATTTTGTTTCAAGAGAAGAATCATTTGGTAAGGATATCACTATGATTCTTAAAAACCCAGAACCAGAAGATTTAGAAATGTTGAAAGATGGTTCAGTATATTTCTCAATGTTGCATTATGCAACTCGTCCACAGGTTCGTGAAATTATCGAAAGAAAGCATTTAAAAGCTTTGGCTATGGACCACGTTGTTGATGACGACCACAAGAGAATTTTCGTAGATTTCTTTGGCACTTCATTTAACGCTTGTAAAGAGGGCGTTGAAACTTTGAAGAAGGTTTACAAAGATTTCTATTCACCTGAAAGAGGCCCTATAAAAGCCATCGTTATCGGCGTTGGCGGTGTAGGCCAAAACGCTATTAAATCCTTAGAAGTTCTAAGTGACAAGGAATTCCTAGGAACTGATGTTGCAGGTATTTTGCCAATAGTATGCAACAGATCAATCACAGGAAACCCTAAGATTTTCAATGAGCTTTTAAAGGATGCTCAATTATTGATTGATGCTACTCAAAGAAGAGATGAAAGCGTATTTGTTGTAACTAACGACCAAGTTGGTCTATTGCCTGAGGATGCAGTAATCATTGATATCAGTGCAGACAGATACGATTTTGGTGTAAATCCTCCACTAGTTAAGGGTGTTGAAGGAACACTTACAGGTTCTCCTGATCACTTTGTAATAGAGAAGGATGATCCAAGATACGAGACTGAATTCCCTCATGACGTTGTAAAGGCTGATAACAGAAGAGTTACAGTAAGCTGCAACGCATGGCCAGGTGTTGATGTTCCTCGTTCAGTAGATGTTTACTTTGGACTAATGAAAAACTATGTGGGAATTATCTTCACTAAGGAATTTGAAGATATTTCTGAGGATAGTGACAATCTATTCGAAAGAGGATTGGCAAGATCAAAGTACGAATACTATCTTGCTCATAAATAGTATAGACTTGGGATGCTCTCCATAGGGGGAGCATCTTTTTTCGTGGGAATAAAACGGGGATTTTGTAGAAATTTTGTGCGATAAAATATATAATAAGGGGGAAAGAGGTGGACTATGAAAACAGTATTATGCTACGGAGATTCAAACACATATGGATACGAGCCTACAACTTGCGGAAGATATCCTAAGGATAAGCGCTGGGTAGGCATTTTGCAGAGAAAGCTTGGCGAGGATTACGATGTAATTTCAGAGGGCCTTAACGGGAGAACTACGGCTTTTGACAGGGAAGGAAGAGCGTGGAAGAACGGTCTATATCCTTTGACTGCCATTATGGGAAGCCATGTGCCTTTGGACTATATCATCTTCATGCTGGGCACCAATGATTGCGAGATGGGACTTAGTTTGGACCATCCTGTTTGGGGCATGGAGCAAGTCTTAAAGCAGGCTGAAGCAAATATTGCGGAGATGCAGGATTACAAAGCTAAGATAATACTTGTGGTTCCTCCCGCAATGGGAGATAAATATGAGGAATCTCATTCCATGAACGTGCTTACTTTCGAGATGGTGCAAAATACTAGAAGCTTGGCAAAACCATATAAGGAGTTGGCGGAGAAGTATAATTGCATTTTCCTAGATGCTTCATCTCTGGAAGTGACAGATTATGACAGTGAACATTTAAGCTTGAAAGGCCATGAGGAATTGGCTGACTTATTATTAGAAAAAATTTTAGGTGAATAAGATGAAAAAGATATATTATAACGGGGTCATTTTAGATGGCAGCCAAGATATGGAAGAAATAAAGGGTAAGGCGATTTTAACTGAGGATAAAAATATCCTTAGAATTGCGCCTTTGGAAGATTTATCTGCTGGCGAGAAGGAAGGGGCTGAGCTTGTTGATTTAAAGGGCAAGTATATAATGCCTGGCTTGATTAATCTTCATGTTCATATTCCTGGAGATGGAAAGGCTTCTGCAAAGCTTTCTGATACTAAGAAACTTGTGAAGATTATTCTATCCAACCCTATAACTCGTTGGTATTTACACAAGATGTATCGCGGATACGTGAAGGTAGATTTATTCTCTGGGGTTACAACTATTCGTTCAGTGGGTGGTGTTACAGATTACGACACTAAGACTCGTGATGCCATTGAAAAGGGAGAGGTAGTTGGACCTAGAATTTTGGCAAGCAATATGGCAATTTCAGTACCTGAAGGACATATGGCTGGTTCCTTGGCTTATGAATGTACTTCTGAGGAAATGGCAAGGGAGCTTGTTTTACAAATAGCTATGGATAAGCCTGATCTGATCAAATTGATGATTACAGGCGGTGTTTTGGATGCTGAAAAAGTGGGTGAACCTGGTGTTCTTAAAATGCCAGCTAACTTTGTAAAGGCTGCTTGTGAAGAGGCTCACAAACTAGGTTTAATGGTAGCTGCTCACGTTGAGAGTCCTGAGGGCGTAAAGGTTGCTTTGGAAAACGGGGTAGATACCATTGAACATGGAGCTAAATTGGATGATGAATTAATCGCTTTATTCAAGGAAAAATCAGCGGCGGACGTTGCTACAATCATGCCTTCACTGTTCTACTCAGAGGTGCCTCGTGAAATTAGTAAAATCAGTGAGAAGGATTTTATCAACGGTTGTGTAGTTAGAGATGGAATAGTTGACTGCGCTAAGAAGTGCCTTGAGAACGGCATTCCTGTAGGTTTGGGAACTGATGTGGGCTGCACTTTAGTTACTCATTACAACTTCTGGAGAGAATTGCAATGCATAGTAAAATACTGCGGTGTAAGCAATAAGCAGGCTCTTAATATGGCTACTTTGGGCAATGCGAAAATTGCTCGCATTGATAATATTACAGGAAGTATTGAAGAGGGCAAATCGGCAGATATGATAGTCTTGGATAGAAGTCCTATTGATGATTTGACAGCTTTAGATAAAATTGAAATGGTAATCATGGAGGGCAGACTATACAGACAGCCAAAAGTTAAGAAGAATCCTCAGGTTGAGGAATTAATTACTGCAATACTAGAATAGGGGGAGCCATTCCCGTCTATTTAAGGGATATGATGGATAAAAACAGATTAAAAACAATTTGGAAAGAGGAAGAAAACCTGGCCCACATTAAAGGCTGGGATTTTTCCCATATAGATGATAGGTATGAGTCTGACAGGACTCTTCCTTGGGACTATGAAAGCATAGTAAAGTCCTATTTAAAGGATGATTTGGACATCTTGGATTATGATACAGGCGGTGGAGAGTTTCTTCTTTCCCTGGGACATCCCTTTGAGCACACTTGCGCCACAGAGGGCTATGCTCCCAATGTGGAGCTTTGCAAGGAAAAGCTAATTCCTTTGGGAATTGATTTTAAAGCCTGCGATAATCCAGCAAAGATTCCTTATGAGGATGAGAAATTTGATTTAATATTAAACAGGCACGGTTCCTATGATCCTGCTGAGCTATATCGCTTGCTGAAAAAGGGTGGCGTTTTCATCACCGAGCAGGTGGGTTCTAAGAACGATGAGGATTTAGTTGAAAGAGTGTTGCCTGGCACTCCTTCGCCTTTCCCAGATCTATATATGGAAAAGCAAAAAGAGGAGTTTGCCAAGGTGGGCTTTGAGATACTAGAGGCCCAAGAGGTTTTTAGCCCCATAGTTTTCTATGATATGGGTGCCTTTGTCTGGTTTGCTAGGATAATAGAATGGGAGTTCCCTCAGTTTTCAGTTGACCAATGTTTTGACAGGCTTTTGACTATGGAAGAAGAGATGAAACAAGAGGGCAAGATACAGGGAACTACACATAGATTTTTGCTGGTTTTAAGAAAGTGAGGCAGGAAATGGTGAATTTTAAAGAGCTTACAATTAAGGACTTGGATGCCATTAAGGCGACAATTAAAGAGGTTTTTTCCTTGCCACCTTGGAACGATGACTGGAGCGATGAGAAGCAGCTTGAGGAGTACGTTCTAGACTTTATGGAGGCTCGTAACCCTTTGGCTTACGGCTTGTATGAGGATGAGGATTTAATCGGTGTCTCTGTGGGCCACATACTTCACTGGTGGGGTGGCACTGAATACTATATTGACGAAATTTGTATAAAAGAAAAGTATCAAAACAAGGGCTATGGCACAAAGTTCTTTGATTTTATTCAAGAGGATTTGAAGAAGCGAGGCATAGCTTTAATCTATTTGAATACTGATGTTGGTATTCCAGCTTTTTATTTCTACAAAAAGCTAGGGTTTGAGCAAATTGAGGAGAATACAGCATTTTTCAAGAGATTCTAATTAAGAGGTTGTAAGGGTTTAGATGGATAAAAGAATTTACACAATGTCGCAGGAAAAGCCATATAAAGCGGTGGTAAAAATGGGCGTGCCCGTCACTATGGGCATGCTTTTTATGGTGGCATATAACCTGGTGGATACTTATTTCATTGGGCTTTTGCATGATGATTATCAGCTGGCTGCCGTAAACTTCGCTTACCCTGTTCTAATGATTTTAATTGCTATTGCAGGGATAGTCGGTAACGGCGGAGCTTCATATATAGCTCGCTGTTTGGGCGCAAAGAAGATGGAGGAGGCTGAGCATACTCTAACCATTGGTTTTGAGCTGATAATATTGAGCAGTATAGTGATTACTGCTTTGGGCCTTCTGCTAATTGATCCCCTTGTTAATCTGTTGGGTACAGAGTCTAACACTTTTGGCTATACTAAGGATTACTGTTCGGTAATGTTTATAGGGTCAATATTTACCATGGGAAATTATGCTATTGGACAGCTTTTAAGGAGTGAGGGTTCGACATTTTATTCCATGGTGGGAATGATTTCTGGAACTCTTGCCAATATCATCCTAGATCCCATCTTTATATTCACCTTGGGTTTGGAAACCAAGGGTGCAGCCATTGCAACGGTTTTGGGAAATCTGGTAGGGGTCTTGGTATTCCTGTGGTATTACGCTAGGCGCAAGACCATATTGGAGCCGTCGATTAAGTATAGAAAGCTGGACGGCGCAATTATTAAGGAGATAATGTGGGTGGGAATTCCACACACTTTGGAGCAAATCTTTGTGACTATGGCCATGGTGGTCAACAACAATTTGGCGGCAGCTTACAGCGAAATTACCGTTGCGGCCATGGGCGTTGCCAACAAGATTATGAGCTTTGGCCAGTACATTTATCAGGGCATGGCGGCAGGTTGTCAGCCTTTGATGGGATTTAACTTTGGCGCAAAGAACTACTCTCGTATGAGAAAGATAATGAAGTCGGGAGTCTTGGTAATTACCCTTATGGAACTGGTAGTTGTTGCAATTTTCGGCATCTTTGCTCCTTCTTTAATAGGCTTGTTCACTGAGTCGGAAATGGTCATTGAAATAGGCGCGATGACTTTAAGAGCCTTTATGATTTACCTAATTTTCGTAGGCTCAACTTCCATAGTGCGCAACACTTTTAACGCCATTGGAAAGCCTATATATGCTTTTGGAATAACCATAGTAAGACAGTTGATTCTATACATACCGTTCTTGCTATTGTTTAATAACTTGTGGGGATACAATGGCTTGATTTATGCTCAGCCAGCAGAAGAGTTCATCTGCATGATTTTATCCCTAATATTATTGTCGAAATATTTACAAAAATATGAATCAAAGGAAAGAGAAAATGATAAATAAAGTTCGTGTCATATATTTCAGCCCAAACGGTAGCACAAAGACTTTGGCTGAGTACCTGGCAAAAGCCGTAGCTGACAGTTTGGCTGTGCCTTGGGAAAGCAATTCCTACACTTTGCCTAAGGAAAGAGAACAAAAATATATTGGTAATCCCAATGAGCTGATCATCTGGGCATCGCCGGTTTATGCGGGCCGTATACCTAACAAGACTTTGGATTATGTGAAGTCGGCTTTCCAGGGAAATGGTGCCATGGTGGTGCCACTGGTGGTCTTCGGGAACCGTTCCTATGACGGGGCTTTGGCGGAGTTGTGCCAGATTATGAAGGCTAGCGGTGGAAAAGTCGTGGGGGCTTGTGCCCTTGTGGCTGAGCACGCTTTTTCAGGTCTTGTAGGGAAAGCAAGGCCAGATTTAGATGACTATCTGAGCATTGACAAGTTTGTTTCTAATTTACTTAGCAAACTTGAGTCAGGAGATATGGACCTAAAGTCTGAGGTTCCAGGAGATGTGGAGCACTATTATGTGCCTAAAAAGGAGAATGGAGATCCTGCCAATTTCCTTAAGGCTCATCCTAAGGTGAATGAGGAGATTTGCCTTTCATGTGCTATGTGTGAGAGCAAGTGCCCTATGGGAAGCATTAAATTCAATGGGGAGCATCCTCGGTTTGAGGGTATTTGTATTAAATGCCAGGCTTGCAGAAAATCATGCCCTGCTGACGCAATATATTTTGATGATGAGGACTTTCTATCTCATGTGAGAATGCTTGAGAATGAGTTTAGGGATAGGAAAGAGAATGAGTTTTATTTATAGCTTGCAACAAAAAATGGTGCCTTCTCGGCACCATTTTGTCTTATTAATAGTTTTCTGCGTGTACTTCGAAGTAAGCTTGAGGGTGAGCGCAAGTTGGACAGATGTCTGGTGCTTTTTCACCAACAACGATGTGTCCGCAGTTTCTGCATTCCCATACCTTAACTTCTGATTTTGCGAATACTTCTTGAGCTTCTACATTGTGAAGTAATGCTCTGTATCTTTCTTCGTGATGCTTTTCAATAGCAGCAACTAGTCTGAATTTCTTTGCTAATTCTGTAAAGCCTTCTTCTTCGGCAGTCTTTGCAAAGCCTTCATACATATCAGTCCATTCGTAGTTTTCGCCGTCAGCTGCTGCTGCAAGGTTTTCAGCAGTGTTGCCAATGCCGTTTAATTCCTTGAACCAGATTTCAGCATGTTCTTTTTCGTTGTCTGCAGTCTTTTGGAATAGAGCTGCGATTTGTTCAAAGCCTTCCTTCTTTGCTTTTGAAGCGAAGTAAGTATATTTATTTCTTGCTTGTGATTCGCCTGCGAAAGCCTCTAGCAAGTTCTTTTCTGTTTGAGTTCCTGCATATGGGTTATCGTTTAATTCTTCTAATTTGTCACCCTTTGCTCCACAAACTGGGCATACTGGTTCTTTGCCGTCTTCTACTTCGAATACAACACCACATACTTTACATTTAAATTTTTTCATTTAGTTTACCTCCCTTGTTTTTTACATTCATCGCATAGGTAGTCGATATTTAGGTTATATGAGATGATATCGTCCACCACAGCGTTTTTAACTATTAACTCTTTGAGATTTGGTATGGATATATCCGCAACTTTACCGCAGGAAGTGCACACTAAATGACCATGATCATAGACATTCTTGTCAAACATGTCCTTTTGACCATTGGTTTTAACTCGCTTTATTATACCCTTATCGGCCAGTTGACCAAGGACACGATATGTGCTAGCTAGAGAAATATTTTCCCCTTGATTTTTGGCTAGCATAAATACATCCTCTGCAGTCATATGACCTTGGGAATCTTGCAAGATATTTAGTATTGTATCCTGAAGTTTTGCCATGGAATATATCCTTTCATAATTTTAAGAATGATTCTTATTCT
>JAKSSL010000028.1 GCA_024403115.1 Clostridia bacterium | reverse complement strand
TCGCTGCAATGGGCGCTTTAGAAAGACTAGACGTTATGCTTAACGACGCTATCTATGGTATCCTATTCAGAGATATCAATATGCAAAGAACTCTAGTTGACCAATTCATGTCAAGAGTTATCATTGGATACTGCGGTATCATCTTCAACTCAGGTGAAGATAACTACCTAACTACTGATGACGCTATCGAATCAGCTCATACAGTAACAGCATCACAATTCATCAACGAACAATTCGCAGTTCTTGCAAACATTGATGAAAGACAAATGGGACTAGGCCACGCATTCGAAATGGATCCTGCTACAACTAACGGATTCTTATTCGAATTAGCACAAGCTATCATGGCTAGAGAAATCTTCCCTAACGCAAGATTAAAGTACATGCCACCTACAAAGTTTATGACTGGTAACATCTTTAGAGGTCACATCCAAGATGCTCTATTCAACTTAGTAGCAATTTGGTCAGGTCAAAGCTTACAATTATTAGGTATGCTTACTGAAGCTATCCATACTCCACATATGCATGATAGATATCTATCAATTGAAAATGCTCAATACATCTTCAATAACTGTAAGGATATCGGTTCAGAAGTAGAATTCAAGGAAAATGGTATCGTTCAAACTAGAGCTCAAGAAGTTCTAAAGAAGGCTGATGAGCTTCTAGCAGAAGTTGAAAAGGATGGATTATTCTCAACTATCGAACAAGGTAAGTTCGGTGGAGTTAAGAGACCATTCGACGGTGGACACGGTCTTGAAGGCGTTTGCACAAAGGGTGAAAACTACTTCAATCCATTCATCCCACTATTCTTAAACAAGGAGGGAATTAAGTAATGGCAGAATTAAACGCAACAACAAAGGTTGATTTAACATGTGTTAAGCCTTATGGCGATACAATGAACGACGGAAAAGTTGAATTAGCATTCACTCTTCCAGTTCCTTATGGTGAAGAAGCTGAAGAATGCGCTAAGCAATTAGTTAAGAAAATGGGCTTTGATGAACCAAACGTAACTTATTATCACGAATTATGCCCTGGATACACATTCTTCGTTGTATACGGTGCAAGCCAAGCTACAATCGACTTCACAGCTATTAACGTACCAAAGGTTGAAGGTACAGTTATGGACAGAGTTGAATGCGGCGAATGGATCGGTGAAAACATTGGTAGAGATATCGTAGTTGTTGGTGCATCAATCGAATCAGATGCTCACACTGTAGGTATCGACGCTATCATTCAAATGAAGGGATTCCACGGACACTTCGGTCTTGAAAGATTCAAGAACGTTGTTCCTTACAACATGGGATCACAAGTTCCTTGTGAAAAGCTTATCGCAAAGGCTAAGGAAGTTAACGCTGATGCAATCCTAGTATCACAAACAGTAACTCAAAAGGATATCCACATCATGAACCTTACTAAGATGGTAGAATTACTTGAAGCAGAAGGTCTTCGTGACAAGGTAATCTTAACTTGTGGTGGTCCTAGAATTTCACACGAATTAGCTCAAGAATTAGGATATGATGCTGGTTTCGGTCCTGGAAAGTACGCTGAACACGTAATGTCATACATTATGCAAGAAGTTCAAAAGCGTGGTTGGGAAAAGAAAGCTAACATCGCTGACAGATAATTTATATAATTATTTGTAATTTCAATTGTTTTAAAGCTTTGCGGAGGCTTGTCCTCCGCAGGGTTTTGTTTATTGTTCAATGAGTGTTTAAGCGCTTTGCGTAGGGATACTCTGAGAACACTTTTATTACTTAATTAAGTTATAAAACTAAGAGAAAGGAAAATTTTTCAAACATGAGTAACAAAATTATGACTGCTCAAGAAGCAGTAGCTGGTGTTAAAGACGGCATGACTATCATGGTTGGTGGATTCCTTGCTACAGGTTCTCCTGAAATTCTAATGGACGCATTAGTAGAAAAGGGAGTAAAGCACTTAACTATCATCGCTAACGACGGTGGTTTAGATGCTGGACAACCAGGCGGAGAATTTGCTGGAAAGACATCAAGAGGTGTTGGTAAATTGTTAGATCACCATATGGTAGATCATATTATCGCATCACACATTGGTGTAAACCCTAAGCTTAACGAACAATTTGCTGAAGGAACTCTTACTTACACTTTAGTACCTCAAGGTACTTTAGCTGAAAAGATTAGAGCTGCAGCTTACGGTTTAGGCGGAATACTTACTCCAACAGGCGTTGGTACTATGATGCAAACTGAAAAGGATGAATTAGGCAGAGATAAGAAGGTTGTTGAAATCGAAGGTAAGAAGTACTTATTCGAAATGCCTTTACACGCTGACTATTCATTCATTAGACCTACTAAGGCAGACAAGTTTGGTAACTTTATGTGTGCAAAAGCAACAAAGAACTTTAACTATGTTATGGCTGGTGCTTCAGATCACACAATCATTGCTCCAGAATTCTTATATGAAATCGGAGAATTAGATCCTGATACATATGATGTTGCAGGTGTATTAGTAGAAGGAATCGTGGAAGGAGAAAAGAAATGGCAGATTTAAAAGCAAGAATCGCTGAAAGATGCGCAAAAGAATTTAAAGATGGCGATTTCGTTAACCTAGGTATTGGTCTTCCTACACAAGTTGCTGACTACATGCCTTTAGACATCGAAATTACACTTCACAGTGAAAATGGTTTCGCAGGATTAGACGAATTAGCAACACAAGAAACTCTTGACGTTGATATCATCAACTCAGGTGGACAATATGTAACAGTACTTCCAAGAGTTAAGTACTTCGACACTGCAGACAGCTTCGGCCTTGTAAGAGGTGGACACGTAGCTGCTACAGTATTAGGTGCTATGGAAGTTGCTGAAAACGGAGACCTAGCTAACTGGATCGTTCCTGGCAAGAAAGTTGCTGGTATGGGCGGTGCTATGGACTTAGTAACAGGCGCTAAGAGAGTAATCATCACTATGCTTCACACTCAAAAGGGTGCACACAAGATCTTAAAGGAATGCACATTACCTTTGACAGCTGAAAAGTGCGTAGATATGATTATCACTGAAATGGGTGTTATGAAGATTACTGACAACGGTATTCTTGTAACAGAAATTCACCCTGATTACACTAAGGAAGAAATGCAAGCAGCTACTGGTTGTGAACTTCACTGGGCTGAAGACTTAAAGCCTATGGATGTTAGCCAATAGTCTTTTGCACTAGTAATTACAAGTGTAATAACTTAATTAATAAAAGGAACAGCTTTGCTGTTCCTTTTTTTGCTTTTAAAGGCTAAAAAGCTTGAAAATTCAAATCTTTTCGTGTAAAATAAATGAAAGCGTTGAAGAAGAGGAGTAGATAGAAAAGGCCTTTTACAGAGAATAGGATTCGTGGCTGGAAGATCCTTAGGATACTTACTATTGAAGGTTGCTTTGGAGCTTAAAATTGAACATCAAAGAGCCTATTTTTAGTAGGAATAAAGGTGGTACCGCGGAAATTTTCGTCCTTTAGTTTTCTAAAGGGCGTTTTTATTTATTTGAAAGGATAAAGATATGGAGAAAAATTTAGCAAAGACTTATAATCCACATGAATTCGAAGACAGAATTTATGAAATGTGGGAAAAGAATGGTGCTTTTAGAGCGGAGGTTGACAAGGACAAAAAGCCTTTTACTATTGTTATGCCGCCTCCAAATATTACAGGTCAATTACATATGGGCCACGCTTTGGACCAAACTTTACAAGACGTTTTAACTCGTGTAAAGAGAATGCAAGGCTATTCAGCTTTGTGGCTACCAGGTTCAGACCATGCCAGCATTGCAACTGAAGTAAAGGTTGTAAACCATATTCGTGAAACTGAGGGCAAGGAAAAGGAAGAAATCGGTCGTGAGGAATTCCTTAAGAGAGCTTGGGCTTGGAAGGAAGAATACGGCGGTAGAATTACAAGACAATGCCGTAAACTAGGTGATTCATGCGACTGGTCACGTGAAAGATTTACTATGGATGAAGGCTGTTCCAATGCTGTAAAGGAATGTTTCATCAAGCTTTATGAAAAGGGACTAATTTACAGAGGAAACAGATTAATTAACTGGTGTCCAGAATGTGGAACTTCACTTTCAGATGCGGAAGTTGAGCACGAGGATAAGCAAGGCAAATACTGGTACTTCAAATATCCTGCAGTGGATTGGAAATTAAGCGATGAGGAGACAGCTCTATTAAATTCTAAGGAAGGCTGTCCTGTTACTGTGCCTTGTGATGGTATTATTGTTGCAACTTCTCGTCCTGAAACAATGTTTACCGATGTGGCAATCGCAGTAAATCCAAAGGATGAAAGATATGCTCCTTTGGTAGGAAAGAAAGTAATATTACCATTGGTTGGAAGAGAAATTCCAATCATTGCTGACCCATATCCAGATCCAGAAAAAGGTACTGGTGCAGTAAAGATTACTCCTGCCCATGACCCTAACGACTTTGAAGTTGGAGCACGCCACGGCTTAGAAGTTCTATCCTGCATAAACAAGGATGCAACAATGAACAAAGAGGCTGGAAAGTATGAAGGCCAAGACAGATATGAATGCCGTAAGAACTGGGTTAAGGATTTAGACGAAGCAGGATATCTAGTATTAATAGAAGAAAAGACTATTCCAACAGGTGAATGCTATAGATGCCACAACGTAGTAGAACCAATGCTTTCAGACCAATGGTTCGTAGCCATGGAGGAACTTGCAAAGCCTGCAATTGAAGCTGTAAAGAAGAAGACTAGAGAAGCTGAGTCAAAGTTTACAGCTGATAGAAAAAAGGACGTTCAATTCGTTCCTGAAAGATTTGAAAAGACATATTTACACTGGCTTGAAGAAATCAGAGACTGGTGTATTTCAAGACAATTATGGTGGGGACATAGAATACCTGCATATTACTGTGATGAATGTGGAGAATTAGTTGTAGCAAGAGAGATGCCAGAAAAGTGTCCAAAATGTGGTTGCACACATCTACATCAAGATGAAGATGTATTGGATACTTGGTTCTCATCAGCTTTGTGGCCATTCTCAACTTTAGGCTGGCCAGAAAAGACTCCTGAATTAGAATACTTCTATCCTACAAATGTAATGGTTACAGGCTACGATATCATATTCTTCTGGGTAGTTAGAATGGTATTCTCCGCTATGGAAAATATGGATGAAATTCCTTTCGAGGATGTATATATTCATGGATTGGTAAGGGATGCTGAAGGCCGTAAGATGAGTAAATCTCTTGGAAACGGCATTGATCCTTTGGAAATCATTGATGAGTATGGTGCAGATGCTCTTCGTTTCATGTTAACTACTGGTATTACACCAGGAAATGATATGAGATTCAAGACAGACAAGCTTGAATCAGCTAGAAACTTTGCAAACAAGCTTTGGAATGCAAGCCGTTTCGTTATTATGAACCTTAAGGATGATAATGGGGAATTCCTTCCTATGGCTAAGTGCTGTGAAGACTGCTGTGGCAAGGCTTGTGGCGACACTAGTGACTTTAGCAATATTAATTTAAAAGCCGAGGATAAGTGGATTATCTCCAAGATTAATGATGCTACAAAGTACGTTACCAGAACTATCGACAAATATGATTTGGCTTTGGCTGGACAAAGAATTTATGACCTAATTTGGAATGAATTCTGTGACTGGTATATTGAGCTTGTAAAGGTTAGACTTTGGGGCGATGACGAGGAAGACAAGAAGGTTGCAAGATTTGTTTTGGTATATTCTTTGAAGAATATGTTAAAGCTTTTACATCCATTTATGCCTTTCATCACTGAAGAAATCTGGAGCTTCCTACCACATTCAATTGAGGAAATTTCAGCAGATAATCCTAATTGCTATTTGATCAAGTCAGCTTGGCCAGAATTTGATGAAAACAAGCAATTTAACCACGATGTTGAAGTAATTGAAACTGCAATGGAATTGGTAAAAGCTATTAGAAATATTAGAGCAGAAAAGGAAGTTGCTCCTTCCAAGAAATTAAGAGCTATGCTTGTTGCAGATGATTCAAAATACGCTGTATTTGAAGCTGCAGCACAATATGTAGCAAATCTTGGAAATCTAAGCGAATTAAACTTTGCTTCAAAGGCTGATGTTCCATCAGATGCTTTGAGCGCAGTTGTAGATGGCGCAACAATCTTTATTCCACTTGATGACTTAGTTGATTACAAGGAAGAATTCGACAGATTAACTAAGGAAGAAAAGCGTCTTGAAGGTGAAGTTAAGCGTGCAAGCGGCAAGCTTTCCAATGAAGGCTTCGTTGCAAAAGCTCCTGAAACAGTAATTAATGCTGAAAGAGAAAAGCTAGCTAAATACGAAGAAATGCTAGAAAAACTTAGAGAAAATCTTGCTAGCATCAAGGAAAAACTATAGGTAATTACTATGAAAAAAGTTGCATTGGTAACAGGCTCTTCCCGAGGTATAGGAAGAGGAATCGCAAAAGCTTTGGCTGAAAATGGCTACGCTCTTTGCGTCAATTACATAGAGAGAAAAGATATGGCAGATGACTTGGTTTCAGAGCTTACAAAAGCAGGCTTTGAGGCCTTTGCCTATCAATGTGATGTGGCAGACAAAAGTGCTGTAAACGAAATGGTCGATGAAATCGAGAAGCGATTCGGACCAGTCAGCCTTCTTGTAAACAATGCTGGAATTGCTCCACCTGCCCAAATCCAAGATGTTACAGACGAAATGTGGGACCGTATATTTGATGTGAATCTTAAAGGGGATTTGCACACAATTCAAAGGGTTCTTCCACACATGCTTTCTGAAAAGAAGGGATGCATCATTAATATTTCGTCGATTTGGGGATTGCACGGTGGCTCCTGCGAAAGCGTATATTCTGCTACAAAGCATGGAGTAATTGGTCTTACTAAATCACTAGCTTTGGAACTTGCTCCTTCTAATATTAGAGTGAATGCAATAGCTCCAGGGGTAATCAATACTGATATGGTTAAGGCTTTTGGCGAAGAAGCCATGGAAAGCTTGAAAAATGATACTCCTTTGGGAAGGCTTGGCGAACCAGAAGACATTGCACGAGCAGTGCTTTATCTAAGCGAGGCAGACTTTGTCACAGGACAAGTTTTGACAGTTGATGGAGGATTTTGCGAGTAATGAATACTAAAGATGTAAAGAAGATTATAAAGGATACTGCATATAGAAGAATGTGCGGTAAGGACAGCGAAAAGAAGGCTGCAAACTATCTGTTGGACTACTGTAAAAAGCTAGGCGTTGATGCAGTAATCGAAAGCTTCCCAACAGCTTGCGGAGATGTTAAATCATCCAAGCTTATTGCAGATGGTGTGGAAATTCCTTGCGAGGGATATGAAAACTGCGGAAGTGGAAAGGTGACAGCACCTTTGCTATACATGCCAAATGTTGACAAGTATTCATTGTCACAGGTAAAGGGAAAAGTTGTTATGATCGACAGCTCATACATGGATTACTTTACTTATCAGGACATTGAAAAAGCAGGAGCTGTAGGCTTTATCACTCGTAACGGCGACATGAACCAACCACATCACGATATTGATGTTATGGTTCTTCACGAAGGAACTTGCAAAAACAGAAAAATGCTTGCAGCAAATATTAACATCAAGGATCAATTCAAAATGATCAAGATGGGCACTAAGGAAGTTACTATAGAAGTTGAGCAAGATGAGTATATGGGAACTTCTCAAAATGTGGTAGCAAGCATACCTGGTCTAAAAGATGAGTGGATAGTAATGTCTGCCCACTACGATTCAAGATACTTGTCATTAGGTTCATATGACAATATGACTGGTTGTGTATCCCTGCTATATGCAATGGAAAAGCTTTCCAAGGGTGCACCTCATAACTATGGAATTAAGTTCGTATTCTGTGGTGGAGAAGAGCTGGGAGAATTAGGCTCTTTGGCTTATGTTGATAAACATAAAGACGAGCTTGATAAATACATGCTAAATGTTAATGTTGATATGATAGGAACTTACCTAGGCAAGTTCCATGCCAGAGTATCAGCAGAAGAAAAGCTAGCAAACTATATTGAGTACACTTGCGCTATGAAAGCATGGCCAATCGGTGTTAGAGTAGGTGCTTATTCCAGTGATTCTACTGCATTTGCTGGCTTTGGCGTTCCTGCACTTTCCTTTGCAAGACAGGCCGAGGATGAGGCAGCACCAATTCATAACAGATACGATACACCTGCTGTATTGTCAGAAAAACAAATTCTAACAGACTGCGATTTCATATGTGAATTCGTTAGGGAGTTTGCAGATGGAGCGGTTTGTCCAATAGGTCGTGATATTCCTGAAAAAGTTAAAAAGGAATTAGACGATCATCTAAATATTAAGAAGTTAGAAGACTAAAAAAGGAGTTAGCTTAGTGCTAACTCCTTTCTTTATTTGTCAATCTTAATAAAAGCATCTAGTGCTACTTTAATTTCGTTCTTTTCGCCTATTGCGCTAAGGCTTTCGCCGCCTTGATAGCTGGCAATGGAATCAGCTGTGTCGCCTTCGCTTTCAACGACATTGTTTAGAATGCTGGCGGCTTTTAAACCTACCAAACGTCCCACTACCATTAAAGGTGCGCTCTCCATATCTTCTCCAAGGATGCCCTTGTTTGCCCAATACTCAGTTCTTTGGGCTTCATCTTCTGCGTAGAAGCTTTCGTGAGATCTGGAAATACCAACATGATGAGGAACTTGAGCCTCTTTGGCACTTTCAACTATTGCATTTAAAAGCCCCAAGTCTGGAACAGCAGGATAAGTATCAAAAGTGTAGCAGTGTGTAGTGCCATCATCACGAACAACGCCACAAGGGATGATTAAATCTCCCATTTTAACTTCTTTTTGGCTAGTTCCACAACTGCCGATTCTAATAGCATATTCTATGCCGATATTATGAAGCTCTTCAACGGCGATGGAAGTTGAAACTCCTCCCATACCTGTTGACATTGCAAGGATTTTAACACCTTTGTATGTGCCAACAACGCTTCTGTATTCTCTATTGTACATCACTTCTTCGTAGGAATCGAAGAAAGGTATGATTTTGTTTATTCTGCCTGGATCACCAGGAAGGATTGCATATTTTACTCCTAGATTTTCTTCTAATTGTATGTGTGCTTGTTTCATTTTGAATCCTCCTTAACTTGTGATATAATTATATCATAAAATGGAGGAAGAAAAATATGGAAAAGTACAAATTTTTTCAACATAAAGAATGTGAATTTTTTCCTTGTCATAAGGGCGCAGATTTAGAGACTTTTAACTGCCTGTTCTGCTTTTGCCCATTATATGCATTGGGAGATAAATGCGGTGGAAATCCAAAATATATAGATGATGGTAAAGGCGGTTTGTGCAAGGATTGCAGCGACTGTCTACTTCCACATTTAGAGGGTGGCTACGAATACATTATGAAGAAATTCTGTGAAATAGAGAAACTTGCTTGCGAGGGTAAATAATGAAATTAATATCGTGGAATGTTAACGGAATTAGAGCCGTTTTGGGCAAGAATTTTATGGAAGTTTTCAATGAAATGGATGCCGACTTTTTTTGCTTGCAAGAAACAAAGTGCCAAGTAGGTCAGGTGGATATTGAGCTTCCAGGCTATTATCAATATTGGAATGCGGCTGTGAAAAAGGGCTATTCTGGAACAGCCATTTTTACAAAGCATAAACCTTTGAGCGTAAGCTATGGCATAGGCATTGAGGAGCATGACCAAGAGGGAAGAGTCATCACTTTGGAGTATGACAATTTCTATATGGTAACAGTCTATACTCCTAATTCACAAAATGAGCTTGCTCGTTTGGTTTACAGAATGGATTGGGAAGACGCATTTCTATCATATATAAAGGAATTGGATGACAAAAAACCAGTAATTTACTGTGGTGACCTTAATGTGGCTCACGAAGAAATAGACCTTAAGAATCCTAAGACTAATCACATGAACGCTGGATTCACCGATGAGGAAAGAGCCAAGATGAGCAAAGTCTTGGAAAGCGGTTTTGTGGATTCCTTTAGATATTTTTATCCTGATTTGGAACAGGTTTATTCATGGTGGTCATATCGAATGCGTGCCCGTGAGAGAAACACAGGTTGGAGAATTGACTACTTCATAGTATCGGAAAAGCTAAAATCTAATATGCAGGATGCTAAAATCCATTCTCAAATTATGGGCTCAGATCATTGCCCAGTTGAGTTGGATATTGAGTTATAGGGAA
>JAKSSL010000027.1 GCA_024403115.1 Clostridia bacterium | reverse complement strand
AAAACCTTTACGATTTCTGGAAGCCAGCTGGCAGCAATACTGTAATAAGCTCCAATGTTTATTGTACCCACTGTCAGGCCTTTAATCTGGCTGGAGATTTGAAAAGCTCTCTCATGGTCATTGGCCAAGCTTTGAATTACAGGCATCATCAACTTTCCATCCTCGGTAAGTTCAATGCCTCTGTTGGTACGCTTAACGATAGCAACACCCAATTCCTGCTCTACACTATTAATAACTTTTGCCAGACCCGAGGCTGTATATCCCAGCTCTTCCGCAGCTGCGGAAAAACTTCCTAATCTTAACGCTTCTAATAAAGCTCTACATTTTACAGTATCCACTATAACCCTCGCTTTCAATTTGGCGGAGAGTCCGGGATTCGAACCCGGGGCCCGGTTAAGGGCACGGCATTTCGAGTGCCGCACGATCGACCACTCTGACAACTCTCCCCAGGCTTTGAGTCCTATTTATAGAACTCAAAGTATGTGTTTCCACCCTTAAAATCATTTAGCTTTTGTCCATTAATGGCTGCAAGTTCAGTAACTGTTACAAGCTCATAGTTTTTCTTCTTTAAGCTCTTGCAGATGGAATTAACAGCCTTTGCTGTTGTTTCGTGAATATCGTGCATCAAAACAATTTCTCCGTCGTGAATATGTCCAGGCACATAATTCTTCAATCTTGCTGTATCCTTGTATTTCCAATCCTCTGTATCCATTGACCAGAAAATATTTGGTCTCTTGAATACCTTTAAGACCTTCTTGTCGTAAGCGCCATAAGGTGCTCTCATTACGCTTGCCTTAGATCCGATATACTTCTTTATTCTCTTATCAGTCTTGTTAACTTGCTTCTTGATTTGAGCCTTGCTTAAGTTTGGTAGGTATGCGTGATCATAAGTATGACTTCCTATTTCACAACCTAAATCATGAGCTCTCTTAATAAGCTTTCCAGTGTCCTTATTAATGCTTTGACCTAAACAGAAGAAAGTAGCTTTAGCATTATTCTTTTCTAAAGCATCCAAAACTATTGGAGTTGTCCATGTGCTTGGGCCATCATCAAAAGTTAAAGCGCAATGCTTCTTGCTGGAATCAAACTTGATAGTATAATACTTTGGAACAAAGCCTTGAATAGTCTTCTTTTCCTTTTGACCTTCTGCATTCTTTACAGTATATACCCTAGAAACCTTATACCATTTGTCTGATTCGTAAAGGATGTTTAGCTTTTTCGCAAAACCAAGTTTTTTAACCACCTTACTCTTGCTGTATGCATCCTCATATATGTTTGCGCCATCCTTGTAAATGGCGATCTTCATATTATCATCAGTGTTTTTAGTCCACTTCATGCTCTTGTATCTAAGAGCTACTTCTTGCTCTTGGCTCTCTTGTTCATTACCACTTTTATCGAACAAAGTAATCCATGCTACAACAGCTACAATACATAGTACAAGAACAATAATTACAATCTTTATCCAATTTCTAATTTTCATTTTACCCTCCTTGATAAGATACGCTAATATTATACAATATTTTTCTTTATTTATCTACACCGCCTGTGCTATACTTAAAAAAATAGGAGGCATAATCTCATGAAAAAGAAGATTAGAATAAAAGTAGCTAATCCTGCTGGAAATATCACCATTTTTGTACTAGATGAAGTCCCTCGCAAGGACTATGAAAAGGTGGCAAGTCAGCTATTAGCTATGGACTACGAAGCAGATGAAGTAGGCTTTATCAAAGAAAAAATTGATGGCGTAGACGGCGTTTTAGAAATGTCCGGCATGGATTTTGTTGCCAACGCAAGCCGTGCCTTTGGGCTTTTACTATATGAAGAGCAAGGACTTCAGGGAGAAAAAACCTTTGCACTAAAGGTAAGCGGTAAAGACGAAACTGTCAAAGTTGTAGTAAAGGGCAATTACACTCAAATACCTATGTCCCTACCTCTTAGCATGAACAGAGTTGATAAAATTCCTGAGGGACTAGAAAATGTCCTAGTAAAGGGAACTCTCGTTGATTTTGGTGGTCTTTATCACCTAGTAGTAAATGGTGTAGAACCTAGCAAAGAAAACTACGAATTGTTGAAGAAATACATGCTTGAGAAGTTCAACCCACCAGGCGTAGGAATAATGTTCTGTGATCCAGACAAACATTATTTAACACCAGTGGTATATATCAAGGATAACGATACAGATTATTGGGAAGGAAGCTGTGGAAGCGGTACTGCCGCAGTTGCAGCTGCTCTAGCAAATATGCGTCCTGATGGAGAGTATACTTTCCAAATTAATCAACCTGCCGATTATATCAAATCCACAGCCAAAGTTAAGGATGGCAAGCTTGTATATCTAAGCATAGAAGGTCCTGTGGAAATGAAAGCGGTAGAATCAGTTGAAATTGAATGTTAAACAATCAAAAAGCGATGCCTTATTATTGGCATCGCTTTTTTAATGGGTATTTACTTTTATATATTATTATATCTTCCAAGGAATTCTTGTGTTCTAGGGTTGTCTGATGCAAACAATTCATCTGGAGTTCCCCTATCCACAATTACACCTTTTTCCATAAAAATAACTTCATCACTAATATCTTTTGCAAAAGCCATCTCGTGAGTTACTATGACCATGGCAATATGCAAATCTGCAAGGGATTTTATTACCTTTAATACTTCTCCTGTAAGCTCAGGATCCAAAGCCGAAGTTGGCTCGTCAAAGAACAATATATCAGGGTCCTTTGCCAAAGCTCTAGCAATGGCTACTCTTTGTTGCATTCCACCTGATAGTTGGCATGGATAAGCGTCCGCTCTATCAGCAAGGCCCATCTTATCAAGCCATTTCATAGCCTCTGCTTTTGCTGTCTCCTTGTCCTTTTTCATAACTTGGACTGGTGCATCCATTACATTTTGGAGAACGCTCATATGAGGGAATAAGTTGAAATTTTGGAAAACGAGTCCAAATTTGGCACCGTCTTCATAAACAATCTCCCCGCTATCTTGAGTTTCCAAACCTGTTGCACATCTAAGCAAAGTTGATTTACCTGAACCTGAAGGTCCGATTATTGAAATAATCTCCCCTGGTTTAATACCTATATTAATATCCTTAAGTACCTCCAAATCATCGAAGGACTTTTTTATGTGTTTCATTTCTAATATCATAATGTCCTCCTAATCATAATAATCGAAAGCACTTTCGACCTTTGTCATACCTATTGAAACCAGATAGTTTGCAACGAAATAGAATACTCCTGCGATTACGAATGGCATAAACGAAGTTTGTGAAGCTGAAAGTTGTTGTGCCAATGAGAAAACTTCTTGATATGCCAATGTGAAGGCAAGTGATGTGTCCTTTACTAAAGTTATAACCTCATTTGTAATTGAAGGTAGAATTATCTTAACTACTTGAGGAAGTATTATTCTAATAAAAGTTTGATTCTTAGTATAACCAAGAATTTGAGCAGCCTCATATTGTCCTCTAGGTATTGATTCAATACCTCCACGATATATTTCTGCAAAATAAGCTGCATAGTTTAGAACAAATCCTACACAAATAGCGCCAAATCTCCAGTTTCCAATTCCCCAACCAAACAAGTAATATGGGCCAAAGTACCATACAAGTAATTGAAGCATTAGAGGAGTTCCTCTCATGATTTCAATAAATACTTTGGTAATAACACTGATTGGCTTGATCTTGGATTTCTTCATGAAATACATTACGAATCCAAGTGGAAGTGACCCTACCAGTGTAATCACAAATATTCCTATTGTTCTCAACATGCCTTCCGACATTGTTGATAGCATTGTTGCAAATGTCATTCTGTTAAATTCCTATCCTTTACTTTCCTAATGTTAGATATGGTTCGATATCTGGATACTTTGCAGCGATTTCTGCGAACTTTCCGTTATCTACAATCTTTTGTAATCCTTCGTTGATCTTATCGCGAAGAGCAGTATCATCCTTTCTGAATGCTGCTGCATAAGTTTCAGTTTGTAAGTCTTCATCTGTATATTTGAAGCCTGGTGTATTGTTCATGAAGTAATCACCTGTTGTTACGTCGATAGCGATTGCATCAATTGCACCTGCTTTTAAATCTTCAAAACAGATTGTATAAGTCTTTTCAACTACTAATTCGCCGAAAGTATCAGCAACTTCCTTTGAATCTCCGCTTGTTAGCATATCATAAGCAGCTGTTGAAGTTTGTACGCCAACCTTCTTGCCCTTTAAATCTGCTAAAGTCTTGATGTCACTGCCTTCTGGAACTAAGATTTTTTGAATGTTTTCTGAATATACTGTTGAGAAAATATAGTCATCTTCTCTGCCTTCAACAGTCAAACCTGACCAGATACAGTCACATGAACCGGAATTAAGTTCCATATCTTTTGCATCCCAGTTAAATGGAAGAGCTTCATATTTCCAACCTAATTCTTCACAAACAGCTTGGCAAACTTCTACGTCGAATCCGCCAATTTCACCTTCATCATTTCTGTATGAATATGGTGGGAAGTCAAGGTCAAATCCTTGAGTGAATGTGTATCCTTCACCATAATCATCGTTTGCTTCTTCTCCGCATCCTGTAAAAGCAAACATTGTAAATACCATAATAAATGCTAGTGCTAAAGTTAATAATTTTTTCATTTTTTCAAATCCTTTCTGTTTATTATTTGCCGTCCTTGCGCTTTATCACTCTACCGCTTTAATGTGATAAAGTATTGATGACTTCCTAATAATAACAAATACTCCCCTATATGTCAACACTTTTTCCGTAAAAAAAGCATATTTTTTCAATATGCTTTTAATTTTTTAGAATGTTGCTATATCATCTTCCAAAGGCTCACATGGAGTGAACTCTTTAATATATAGAACAGGGCCTTCTTCCTTGTATGCTTCGTGGTATTCAAATTTAACCTCCACTAGCACTGTAGCCCAGTCTCCATGTACAACTTTATCAATCTCAGCTTGGTCCCAAACTGCGATCAAACCAGCGAATTGTACATCTTCAATACAGCATGTCATAACATGGCGGCCTATTACCATGCTTCCTTCTGGCAATTGTCCACCTGTCAAAGTTCTACCCTTAAAGCGAACCTTTTTGCCGTCATACTTTTCGGCCTCTTCATTAATATCTCTATACCAGTATGCATAGTCAATATCAGCTATTTCAACCACATCGGCGTCAAAATCAAATGGCAATGGATCTTCAATGTCATCAAATTCCACTTCATCTCTCTCATACTCGTATATGATTTGGCTTCTGCGGTTTGCCACTCTTACAATCTTGTGGAACTCCATTTTGTCAAAAGCTCTTGAGAAACGATTGAAAATAACCATCTCAGCACTTTGCAAT
Source organism: Clostridia bacterium (assembly GCA_024403115.1). Lineage (GTDB taxonomy): Bacteria > Bacillota > Clostridia > Peptostreptococcales > Anaerovoracaceae > JAKSSK01. The sequence continues at coordinate 6,204 of JAKSSL010000027.1, read as the reverse complement.
TTGTCGAACACCAAGTTTCTCATATTTTGATTATATGTCAAATATGTTGGCGCATAGGCAAAAGTCATTTCTTGATAAACAACCCATGATGGTGGCATAGCTGCATAAAGTCTATCCAACATCCACATACCGTTATACTCAATTATTACTCTACTTGGATTCCATTTGTTTTCAAGATTATCCAAATAAACCGGATTCAACAGATTAATATCATCAATTTCCTCAATGAAAACATCCTTATTTGGATAGTGGTAAAGATCATATTCCTCGATTCCTTCCTCACAAAGTAAAAGCAAAGTTCTTTCGCCTTCCTTATTAAACTCATCGGAACGAAGAGATTCATCTATAAATGATGTCTTTCCTGATTCTAAAAATCCTGTGAAAAGATATACAGGAATTTCCCTATTTCTTCCTAACATACTCACTCCTATAGTTCAAATAATTCGTGTATTTCATGAGCATCAATATCAGCTCCAATTACACAAATTCTACCAATTATTCCTGCAGCTCCATTTCTTACATCAGCTTCTCCTGGAACATAATCGAAGTGAATCCAGTTTCCGTCCTCTCCTTCTACTATGCCCTTAGCTCTAAGAATAGTTCCGTATTTTTCGTCTGCCAAAGCAGTTAATATCTTGTTAAGTTTCTCAACTGTATATTTGTGAGTTGTTTCCTCACCAATGCTATCGAATACATCATCAGCGTGGTGATGTCCATGGCAAGAACAATTTGGATCATCGCACTCATGATCGTGGTCGTGGTGATGATGCTCATGGTCGTGATGGCACTCGTGGTCATGGTCATGGTGATGATGATGTTCATGTTCATGTTCTTCGTGATCATGGTCGTGGTGATGGTGATGCTCATGTTCGTGCTCTTCGTGATCGTGGTCATGGTGATGGTGCTCATGGCAGGAACATTCTGGATCATCACACTCGTGATCGTGGTCATGATGATGGTGATGATGTTCATGTTCTTCCGCATCATGCTCACTTTGTTCCTTTGCAAGTCTTACAAGCTCAGCTTTCAAAGTGTCCTTTCTTTCCATAGCCTCTAAAATTTGCTTACCATCTAATTTATCCCAATCAGTTGCAATAATAGTTGCAGTTTCATTGTGTTCTTTAAGAATTGCAACACACTCGTCCAACTTTTCTTGGCTCATTCCTTGAGTGTGGCTAAGAATGATTGAGCTAGCGTGCTCAACTTGGTTGTTGAAGAACTCACCGAAATTCTTCATGTACATCTTAGCTTTCTTAGCATCAACAACAGTGGTAAAACCATTTAATTCAACGCCTTCAAGCTCAAGGTTTTCAACGGCAGTAATAATGTCGCTTAGTTTTCCTACTCCTGATGGCTCGATTAAAATTCTGTCTGGTTTGAACTGTTCAACAACTTGATTAAGTGCTTTTCCAAAGTCACCAACAAGGCTGCAACAAATACAACCTGAATTCATTTCGTTTATTTCAATTCCAGCGTCTTTAAGAAATCCGCCGTCTATTCCAATTTCTCCAAATTCGTTTTCGATTAAAACGATTTGTTCGCCCTTATATGCTTCTTCTACAAGTTTCTTGATTAAGCTTGTCTTTCCTGCTCCCAAAAACCCTGAAAAAATATCAACTTTTACCATTTTTATCCCTTCTTTCCAAATCTCTATCAATCCTCAAAACCAGCTGATTGGTAAAGCATTTTTGCCTCTTCATCATTTAACTTCATATTTATAACCAAACTGTCAACCAGCTCCCTGTCAGGCTTATAGTCCTTGCTGTTTGAAATCTGAGTGAACAACATCTTGTTCATCTTCAGCTGAGCAAAAGTGATCTTACCCGACAAAAGTTTCTCGTCATACAGTTTGAAAAACGCTTGATTAAAAGTCATATTGCAAATCCTCATCTCTAACCTGGCCTACTGCAACAATATTAGTAGGGCCTGTTAAATATAGCTCACTTATTCTTCCATTATCCTTTACGGCTGTAATGTATAGCTTGCCTCCAGGCACTCTAACTTCCACATTGTTTCCATCTGAAAGATTCTTCATTGTCAAAACGGAAACCATTGAACCTGTTCCTGTTCCACAAGCCAAAGTGAAGTCTTCCACGCCTCTTTCAAAAGTTATTTCGTCAACGTGGTCATCTTGTATCTCATAGAAATTTACATTGGCGCCTTTAGGAAATCCCTCGTAGAACCTTAGCTTTCTGCCCAGCTCCCTCAGCCAATCCTTGTCTTTGCTGTATAAGCCATCTAAAGCCACAACAGCATGAGGTATGCCAGGATTACCAAGTTCCACATAGGAAACGCTATAGCTTTCGCCATCCACTGAGACAGGAATATCTAATTTCATTTGGTAGACATCATTTAAACGGATTTTATATTCCCTTTCAGTAATTCTTTCACCTGTAACTAAACCTGCTGTGGTTTCAATTCTTTGTGTTTCTCCAGCAAGACCAAATTCATAGCCATATCTAGCTATACATCTTGCCCCGTTTCCGCACATTTCTCCCAAAGTTCCATCGTCATTGTAGAAAAGCATCTTGTAATCAGCGTCTTCGCTGTCAGCTTTTTCCACAAACATAAAACCATCTGCGCCTATGGAAGTATGAGTCGCACAAAGAGTCTTGGCAATGTATGAAAACTTTTCATGAGGAATTTTCTCCTCAATATTGTTCACGATGATGAAATCATTTCCAGCACCATGCATCTTAGTAAACTTCATTACAGTTCTCCGTTAATATATACTCTAGCTGGTCTTTCCATGAGACGAGCTATAATTTCATTCTTGTTGGATCCCACTAGCTTTGCTGCTTCCTCTATGGTCATTTCATTAGGCCCTGAACCGTATATTACGGCCTCATCGCCCGCTTTTACGCCTTCTACCTGTGAAACATCAGCCATGAGTTGATCCATGCACAAAACCCCAACTAAAGGGCATTTTACGCCTTTAATGGATACGTATCCTTTATCCCTCATATCTCTTGGATAGCCATCAGCGTATCCAAAAGGCAAGGTAGCAATTACCGAATCCTTTGGAGCTTTCCACAAATAATCATAGCTAAGACCTTCGCCTGCTTTTAAGTGATGTAGTTGACTGATACGAGTCTTGAAAGTAAGAGCCTGCTCAACAGGAAGGAAGCCTTTGTGGAAGCCTCTCATTCCATATACTAAAGCTCCAACTCTAACCATATCCAATCTATATTCTGGATTATCCACTGTAGCTATGCTGTCAGCGGCGTGCATATACTTAAAGCTTATGCCCTTTGCCTTCAGCTGGTCTCTCGCCTCAAATAGCAAGTCCATCTGTCTTTGGTTTTCTTCATCCCCTGCAAGAGCTAAATGTGTGAACATACCCTCAAGCTCCAAATTACTAAGCTTGGAAATCTTCACAATTTCGCCAACTGTTTCTTCCATTGCTCTAGCATCAAAGCCAAGTCTGTGGAAACCAGTATCAAGTTTGATATGTACCTTGACAGGTTTTCCTGCTTTTTCCGCCAAAGCATTCAAAAGCTCAGCTTGCTCCAAAGTGAAAATAGTAGGGATTAAATCATATTTCACCACATATTCCAGATATTGATCGGGAGTATGACCCATGATTAGAATGGGATACTCGGGATGTTCCTTGCGCAGATCAACCCCTTCGCTAAGAGTTGCAACTGTAAGCATGTCTGCACCTGCATCCATTAAGGTTTTCGCAATTTCCACTGCCCCGTGTCCATAAGCATTTGCTTTTACCACACAAGCAATGGCCACCTTGTCACCAACCATATCTCGAATCAGCTTAACATTATTTGCCAATATGGATAAATCGATTACAAGTCTTGTATCTCTATATATTTCTTTCAAAATCCTATCTCCATAATATGCCGGACTGCAATTAGTAAATTCTGCCGCCGCCTGTCATAAATGATCTTCCTCTTGCCAATTCCATAAATGTCTTAGCTGAGAATCTTACTGTCTTGCTGTCAAGTAATTCAGCACCTTCAAATTGTGATGCGTATCTAGCATATTGATGTTCTTTGTAGCACATTACAATTTCATAATTATCCAATTTTTCAGGAAGTACGAATTCGCTTTGTAATGCCAAAGCCATTTGTTCCTTAATATCTTTGCAAGCTGTAAGTGGGTGCTTGTTCCAAGTTGCACCACCTTTGCACTTCTTTGTAGGAGCTACGAAAATGCTAGGATATTGTGCTTTTGCATGATCACAAATACCTTGATCTCCTGATAAGAAGATTGAAGGAACACCAAACTCTGCTGCCCATAGTGAGTTTAAAGTAAATTCTGAGCAAAGTTCTCCATTAAGTTTAACCCAATCGAATAGATAGTGTTCAATAGTGTGAGCAATAGGATTGTCTCCTGTGCTCTCTGCTGCGTGATATCCAATATATGCTACAGCATCAAAGGTCTCATCTAAACCTGCCATCATTCCTGATAAGCTTGATGGCCATCCTCTAATAAGCTCAACGCCTTCAGGTAAATCCATAGGTTCGATGTTCATAGCATCTTCATGGCCGTCTTTTACAACTACCTTCCAACCTGCTTCAATTGCTGCTTCACAAGCTGCAACAACTTCTCTAGTATATTGTTCACAAGCCTCTTTGTATCCCTTGTGACCATAATATGTTTCATCCCAAGTTGTTACTCCACAGCAACCCTCAATGTCGCCACTTATAAACAATTTTTTCATTGTGTCTACCTCCGTTTTATGTACATAGTTATTTATTATATTATACTCCAAAAGCCCCTTGTTGTGAACAAATGGCCTCAAAGATTTTTGACATAAGTTTCCTTTTTATATATAATAAAACCATACTAAATGGAGGTGACAATTATGCAAACTAAAAACGCATGGCTTGGATATGATAAAGCCCAACTTGATGCTTTAGAAGAATTGAGCAAGGGATATATTGACTTCCTAAGCGACGGCAAAACTGAAAGAGAATGTACAACTTTGCTAGTTGAAATGGCAAAGAAAAAAGGTTATAGAGATTTAAATGAAATTATTGCCAATGGTGAAAGCCTAAAGCAAGGCGACAAGGTTTACGCAGTAAACATGAAGAAAGCACTTATGTTGCTAAACATTGGTGAAGACATTATCAGAGATGGTCTAAACATTTTAGGTGGCCACATCGACTCTCCTAGATTGGATATTAAGCAAAATCCACTATACGAAAGCGATGAACTTGCATATTTCGACACTCACTACTACGGTGGAATCAAGAAATATCAATGGGTTACATTGCCATTAGCTCTACACGGAGTAGTTGCCAAAACAAATGGCGAGATAGTAGAAATCAATGTCGGTGAAGACCCTGCAGATCCAGTATTCTTCGTATCAGACCTTCTTCCTCACCTATCAGATGAACAGGACAAGAGAACTCTTAGAAACGGTATTAAGGGCGATGACCTTGATATACTAGTTGGCTCAAAGCCAGTTGAAGGCGAAGATGGAGAGACTGTAAAAGCAAATATTCTAAACATATTAAAGGAAAAATACGATTTTGAAGAAAAGGATTTAGCTAGCGCTGAAATCGAAGTTGTTCCTGCTGGAAGAGCTAGAGAAGCAGGCTTTGACAGAAGCATGATTCTATCCTATGGACACGACGATAGATGCTGCTCATACACTTCAGCAGTAGCAATGCTTGAAATTGAAAATCCAAAGACTACAGCTTGTGGTTTATTCGTAGACAAAGAAGAAATCGGTAGCGTTGGTGCAACAGGTATGGAATCCCACTTCTTCGAAGATACTATGAGAGAAGTATTGGACAGAATGGGCATCTACAGCGAACTTAACTTGACTAGAGTTTTCAGACATTCCAAGATGCTTTCATCAGATGTAAACTCAGCTTTCGATCCAATTTACGCTGATGCTTTTAACAAGAACAGTGCATCATATTTTGGACACGGTATCGTATTCAACAAGTTTACAGGAGCGCGTGGTAAATCAGGCTCAAACGATGCAAACGCAGAATACATTGGAAAACTTCGCTCATACTTTGATGCTCACGATGTAACATATCAATTTGCAGAGCTTGGAAAGGTTGACCTGGGCGGTGGCGGAACTATCGCATACATCCTATCCCTATACGGAATGGAAGTAATCGACAGCGGTATTGCAGTATTGAGCATGCACGCTCCTTGGGAAGCAATTTCCAAATCCGATTTATACGAAGCATATAGAGCTTACAAAGCATTCTTATTAGAAGGCAAATA
>JAKSSL010000026.1 GCA_024403115.1 Clostridia bacterium | reverse complement strand
ACACTTACAACAGCAAAGAAGATTAAGATATAAAATAAAAAGGAATATCAGTGATATTCCTTTTTTTATTTGCTCTTTTTGATTTTATATACAACATATATGCTTGTAACTAATTCTGCAATTGTCATTGCGAACCACAGGGCATTTCCTCCCAATAGAGCTGGAAGTATTAATATGGCTGCGCCACTTACTACCAATCCACGAGATAGGGATATTATTAAAGCTACTGTTGGCTTTAATATGGATTGGAAATAGTATGTTGAAAATACGTTGAACACCAGCAAAATAAATGAAATGCCGTAAGCCCTTACTATGAACGGACCGATTTCCATTACTGAAGGAGTTGCGTCCATAAACAGTTTTACAAATAGTTCTGGACATATTAATGATAAGGCTGTCCATATTATGGAGATAATTGCAACGCTTACCATTGCTCGCTTGAAAATGGATTTAACCCTGTCCATTTTGCCAGCGCCAAAGTTTACTGAAAGTAAAGGCTGTGCTGCTTGACCTACGCTGTATCCGCAGGCTTGGACAAAGGTGGAAACCATTATGATTACTCCGTAGACGGCCAAAGCATCAGTTCCCAAATATGTCATAATCTGTCTATTAAACAGTATGGTAACTATGCCCATGGCGATGTCGATAAAGAATGCAGAAAAGCCGTTTACAAAGGTATCCTTTATATCCTTGAACAAGGCTTTTGCCGATTCTGGAAGTTCCAGCCTCAAAGAATTCTTCTTTGTCAGGAAGTGGGTGCATAGAATCAGGAATTGAATAACCCCAGAAATTGATGTGGCAAGGCCTGCACCATATATACCCATATCCCAGGTGAAGATCATCACATAGTCCAAAATTATGTTAAGGCCATTTGAGAATAGTACGGCGAAACTTGCTCGTCCAGGGTCCCCGTCATTTCTAAGGAAAGCGGCAACCACTTGGTTAATCAAGAAGAAGTAGGCCATACATTTTATAGGCTTTAGGTACACTTTGGAAAGAACCAGTAATTCTTCATTTGCTCCAAAGAATATTAGATATTCGTCTTCGAAACCCCACATGATGACAGCCAGAATAGCTGAGCATATTAGGGAGAAGATTATACCGCTGGTAAAATGCCTGTTTGGATCTTTGCCTTCTCCCTTGGTATAGGAGAAGATGATGCTGGCACCTATGCCTACCAAAAGGCCCATGCTAAATATTACATTGTAAATAGGTGCTACTACTGCAAGAGCCGCTGTGCCCATGGGACCATGGTATTGCCCAACCATAGCCGTATCCACCAAGGTGTAGACGGAGCCTGCAAAAGCAGAACCGAAAGCTGCCCAAAAATATTTAGTATATATTGGGCTTATTTTGTCTTTTAATAAATCCATATGTAGATTATACCACAGCTTTTGTGGTAAAATAAAGCTATGATAAATGTATATTACGGTAGAGAAAATTTAAACAAAGAAAAGTTTATATTTGAAAAAATAAAAGCGGAGGGAAATCCCGCTTATGTTTTAGTACCTGATCAATACAGTTTGGAGGCTGAAAAGCAGGCCTTAAAATATATGGGCAGTGATTGTTTGATGGACGTGGAAATAACAAATATTTCACGCCTTGGAGAAAACTTGATCAACAAATATGGCCCAAAACACGTGACATTCTTGGATAAGTATGGCAGGCAAATCCTGCTGGATAGAATAGCAAAGAATTCTGATGGAGAATTAAAATTCTATACAAAAGTCAAGGATAGAAATCTTTTCATTGCAGAGCTAAACAACTTTATTTCCCAGCTAAAGCAATACGGCATGGATGGGGATAAACTTGCTACTGCTTTAACAGAGCTTGAAGACTCCAACTTCAAGAAGAAGCTGGAGGACTTGGCCTTGCTTACTCAAAAGTATGAGAAGGCCATTGAGGGCAAGTACACAGACAGCGAAGATAAATTAGACATATATATAGATAAGATTTCATCCTGCGATGATTTCTATGGAGCAAGCATATGGATTTATGGCTTTGATAGCTTTTCACCAAAGAATCTAGAGGTGATTAAAGCCTTTTATGACAAGGGCCTTGAGGTGAACATAGTTATAAGCTATGACCCTAAGGATGAATTATTCCAGCTTGGCAGAGTTGTAATGGATGAGATTAAAGCTCAAATGCCTAACTATATGGAAGAAGCCATAGGGGAAGAGTATATTGCAAGCTATGACAATCCTTCAATCGAGTACTTGGAAAAGCATCTATTCGATTATTCTGCAAAAGCCTACGAGGGACCATGCCAAGTTGAGCTAGTTGCAGCGAACAATCAGTTTAGCGAGGCTGAGAATGCGGCAGCCTATGTTCTTCACCTAGTTCGTGACTGTGGACTTAGACTAAAGGATATAATGCTAATTGCCAATGATACTAAGACTATGGCGGGGCTTTTAAAGAGAAGCTTTGACGAATATGACATTAGCCTTTTCTTAGATTCAGCTAAGAAGGTGGAGAGCAATATTCTTTGTATCTTCGTAAACGATTTAATCAAGACTAGTTTAAAGGCAAATCCAAAGACCTTGATTGAACTTCTCAAGACAGGCTTTATGGATCTTAGCCGTGAGGAAATAGAAGCTTTAGAAAACTATATGAATCAGTACAAGATTCGCGGTGAGATGGTTTTAAAAGCTTTTAAATATGGAAATAAGGATGGGGCAGAAGCCTATCGCCAAAAGGCCATCGCTCCAATACTAAAAGTTCGTAGGCTGGCTTGTGAGGCCACAAGTTATGGCCAGTTCATTCAGGGCCTGAGAGATGTTCTTGAGGACGATTTGAATCTTAAGGGCAAACTTGAAAAACTAATTGCCAAGCAGTTGGAGCTGATGGGCGATGACGCTTTGGAAATAAGCGAGGAAAGCAAGCTTTGCTATCAAGCCATCTATGACATTTTAAAGCAAATTGCTACCATAGCTGAAGATGATGAGTTCAGCTTGGAACAATTCCAAGGATACTTCCAAACAGGTATGGAGAGTTTCCAAATTACTTCCATGCCACAGAGTGCCGACAATTTGATTTTGGGAACTGCGGCCAGAACTCGTAAGTCCCAGGCCAAGGCGGTAATTATTGTTGGCGCAAACGAAGGCGTCTTGCCTGCCGATTTATCCGACGAGGTATTGTTCACTGCTGATGAATTGGAAAGAAATGAATTGGCGTCAAAGATATGCAAGCTTTCCAAGGTTCGTGAGCAGGAGGAAAAGCTGGCAATCTACAGAAATGTAAGCAAAGCTAGAAAATATTTGATGATTTCCTATTCCAAGTCGAACCAAAACGGCGAGGAAATGCAAGGATCAGAGCTTATTAATATATTGCAAAATATATTTGGCAAGGATGCTTTTGAAAAAGACATTCTAAGCAGAGGCGACAAAAATTTATACCTGGTAGGAGGTAAAACCAACACTCAAAGACATTTGACAGAAGCCCTGAGAAGGGATATGAACGGGGTGTGGAAAGATGTGCTTGATTTAATGGACGAGGATGAGCTTAGATCTATGGAGAAAAGCTTGAACTTCCAAAACCATTTGAACAATCTTGATGTGGAGGATAACAAAGCCCTGTTCTATTATGACAACGACATTTTGGAGCTTAGCCCTTCTCGTTTGGAAAGATTCAGCAGATGTCCTTTCAACCACTTTGTAAAATACGGTCTTCAAATTGATGAAGAGAGAATATTTGAAGCCGGCGCAGGCGAGGTTGGAGATGTGGTTCACGCAAGCATTTGCGCAATCACCACAGAGCTAAGCCAAGAGAACAAGTGGGACAAGCTGGATGAAAGCGCAATCCATGAAATGGTGGATAGAAATCTGGCTCAGGTTATAGATTCCTACAAGGAGGAACTGTTTAAATCCAACGCTATTGAAAAGTATAGAGTTGAAAGAATCAGAGAGGTTCTTTATGACAATATAAAAGCTATAATTTACCAAGCTCAGCAAGGTAATATAAAAGCGGGCGACTATGAAGTAGCTTTCGGCAAAAGCAAAAAGCTAAAGCCTATCAAGGTTGAAACTTCTCAAGGCCCTGTGGAAATCTATGGAATAATTGACAGACTTGACACTCTTCAAAACATGAATGGCAAGGTCATAGATTACAAAACAGGCAAAGAGGTTTTCAATGCTGAGGAAGCAAAAGCAGGATATCGTTTGCAGTTGATGCTTTATTTGAAGGCGGCCGAAGATAGCGGTGCTAAGCCTGCTGCTGTATTCTACTTCCCAGTAAGCGACAAGAAGATAAGCGACTCGGACTTCAAGAAGTATAAAGATCTAGACAAAAAACATTTGGACGATCACAAGATGAATGGAGTATTGCTAGATGATGCTGCAGTAATCGGTGGCATCGATGGCGCAATCCTTGAAAACGATAAGGATATAAAGAAGAGCAATGTGCTTAACTCAGATTCTTCCATATTATCTCCTGATGAATTTGAGGAGCTTAGATCTGTTGTCTGGTCCAAGGTGGAAGAGCTTTGCGAGGATTTGAACAGTGGTAAGATAGACATTTCTCCTATGAGAAGTAAGGACAAGCTAGGTGGCAAAAAGGCAAAGGGCGGAAGCGCCTGCGACTATTGCCCATACAAGACTGTATGCAGATTTGACAAAGCTTTTGGAAACAAGTTCATAGATTTAAAATAGCCAAGTAGACCAAGTCTATTTGGTTTTTTTTATTCCTGTAAAAGCAGTAAATTTTAGGGAAAAATTAAACTTGAAAATTATATAAAATTTTTCTAAAAAAGTGTTGACACCATAGGGTACTAGTTGTATTATATATGTGTAGTTAGCACTCATTGAAAGTGAGTGCTAACACAAGAGGAAAAGATATGATGGAATTAAGCGAAAGAAAACTTAAAATATTGCAAGCAATCATAGGCGACTACGTTATGTCAGCTGAACCGGTAGGTTCTCGTACTCTTTCAAAGAAGTATGATTTGGGCATTAGCCCAGCCACAATCAGAAATGAAATGAGTGATTTGGAAGAGATGGGTTATTTGACACACCCTCACACTTCCGCAGGTAGAGTTCCTTCTGATAAAGCCTACAGACTATACGTTAATAGCCTAATGCAGAAAAAGGAACTTTCAGATGCTGAGAAGAATGTTATAGCAGAGAGACTTTATTCAAATGTTAATGAATTTGATGAAGCTATTGAACATGCGGCTCACATACTATCTGAAATCACTAATTTAACATCCTTCGCCATGACACCAAGCAAGAATGAGGATACTATCAAGTATATAAATCTGTTGCCGGTGGACGAGGATACTGTAGTTCTAATGATTGGATCCAACAGTGGAAAGATTAAGAGCAAGGCTTTGAACCTATCCGTTCCGTATGATCCTAATCGCTTAGAACTCCTTGCAAAGTCCATGACATATAATTACAAGGGTAAGAAATTAAGTGATGTTCTTACAAATAATATCATAGAAGATTTTCATGATGATGTTGAAGCTATGCACAGCCTTGAAGGCAGCATAATGCCAAACTTTATGAAAACTTTGGAAGATATGTTGAATGTAAATCTATATATGGATGGCTTGACACACATATTCGACCTTCCAGAATACAATGATTTACAAAAGGCCAGAAGCTTTATGGAACTATTCGATCAAAAGGAAGAGTTCGCTCGTAGAATTAGCGAGAGAAGCGACGGCATTACAGTAACAATAGGTACAGAAAACTCAGATGATGTAATGCAGGATTGCTCCGTAATCACAGCTACTTACCAAGTGGATGGCAAGATGATAGGAAAGATTGGAGTAATAGGTCCTACTCGTATGAAGTACGAAGAGGTTACATCAATAGTAGAATATTTAACAGACAATTTAAATCATGCCTTTCAAATTGAAGGCAAAATAAAAGCTTTAGAGGAGGGCGTTGATGAGTAAGAAGATGAACTCAGAGGAAGAGATTAAGAAAGAACAAACTGCTGAAGAAGAAGTCAAAGAAGAAGAGACTAAAGTAGAAGAAAAAAAGGAAGAAGATGAAGCTCTAGAATTAAAATATACTCGTTTAATGGCGGATTTCCAAAACTTTAAGAGAAGATCAAACGAGGAGAAAGCGGGCATTTATCAAAGAGCAAATGAATCCATAGTAGTGGAATTGCTTCTAGTAATGGACAATTTCGAGAGAGCTATGGAACATGCTCCTGAAGGCGATGCTTTTGCAGAAGGAGTAAGTCAGATATATAAACAGTTACAAGGTGTTTTGGACAAGAACGGAGTCAAGGAAATTGAGGCTCAAGGCCTAGAATTTGATCCTAATTTCCACAATGCGGTAATGACTGAGGACAGCGATGAAGTTGAATCAGGCCATATAATCCAAGTTCTTCAAAAGGGTTACACTTTGAACGGAAAAGTAGTTAGACCATCAATGGTCAAAGTTGCAAATTAGTTAAAAATAGTATTTTCATATAGAAAGGAAGTAAACATTATGGCAAAAATTATTGGTATTGACTTAGGTACAACAAATTCATGTGTATCAGTTTTAGAAGGAGGAGAACCTACAGTAATTGCAAACGCTGAAGGTAACAGAACAACTCCATCAATCGTTGGTTTTGCAAAAAACGGAGAAAGATTAGTAGGCGAAACTGCTAAGAGACAAGCTATCACAAACCCTGATAGAACAATCGCTTCAATTAAGAGACATATGGGCGAAGACTACAAGGTTACTATTGATGGCAAGGATTACACTCCACAAGACATTTCAGCAATGATTCTTACAAAGCTTAAGAACGATGCAGAAAGCTACTTAGGAGAAAAGGTTACAGAAGCTGTTATCACAGTTCCTGCATACTTCTCAGATGCTCAAAAGCAAGCAACTAAGGACGCTGGAGCAATTGCAGGTCTAGAAGTTAAGAGAATTATCAACGAACCTACAGCAGCATCACTTGCTTACGGTTTAGACAAAGAAGAAGGAAACCACAAGATCTTAGTATATGACCTAGGTGGTGGTACTTTCGATGTATCAATTCTAGAATTAGGTGATGGCGTATTTGAAGTATTAGCTACAAACGGTGATACTCACCTAGGTGGAGATGACTTCGACAACGTGCTTTTAGACTTCATGGCAGAAAGCTTTGCTAAGGAACATGGCGTAGATCTAAAGGCTGACAAGATGAGCCATCAAAGACTTAAGGAAGCTGCTGAAAAAGCAAAGAAAGAATTATCATCAGCTCAAACTACTAATGTAAATCTACCATTCATTACAGTAACAGCTGAAGGTCCTTTGAACCTTGACATGGATATTACTAGAGCTAAATTCGAACAATTAACTGAAGGCCTAGTAAACAGAACTATTGAACCAATGAAGAAAGCTATGGCAGATGCTGGAGTTTCAAACTCAGACATCGCAAAGGTTATCTTGGTAGGTGGTTCAACTAGAATCCCTGCAGTTCAAGACGCTGTAAAGAAGGTTACAGGTAAAGAACCATTCAAGGGAATCAACCCAGATGAATGCGTATCACTAGGTGCTGCTATTCAAGGCGGTGTTCTTACTGGTGAAGTAAACGATGTACTATTACTAGATGTAACTCCACTATCACTTTCAATTGAAACTTTAGGTGGAGTAGCAACAAAGTTAATCGAAAGAAATACAACAATTCCTACAAAGAAGAGCCAAATCTTCTCAACTGCAGCAGATAACCAAAGCGCAGTAGACATTCACGTAATGCAAGGTGAAAGAGAAATGGCTGCTGGAAATATTACACTAGGAAGATTCCAATTAACAGGAATCCCTGCAGCTCCACGTGGTGTACCTCAAATCGAGGTTACATTCGATATCGATGCTAACGGTATTGTAAACGTAAGCGCTAAGGACTTAGGAACAGGCAAGTCACAAAACATCACTATCACTTCATCAACAAAGCTTTCAGATGATGAAATCAAGGCTAAGGTTGAAGAAGCTGAAAAGTATGCTGAAGAAGACAAGGCTAGAAAAGAAGAGGTTGACGCTAGAAACCAAGCTGAATCTCTAATCTATGAAACTGAAAAGTCACTAAAAGACTTAGACGGCAAGATTACAGAAGATGAAAAGAAGGATATTGAAGAGGCAAAGGATGCACTTCAAAAGGTAATGGAAAACGGTACTGTTGAAGAAATTAAGGCTAAGACAGATGCTTTAACAGAAAAGTTCCACTTAATTTCATCAAAGCTTTATGAACAAGCTCAAGCTCAACAACAAGCACAAGGCGGACAAGGATTCAATCCTAACATGGGTGCAGGCGCAGGCCAACAAGCAGGCCCTAACGACGACGTTGTTGACGCAGACTTCACTGTAGAAGATTAATAAAAATTTAAAAAAGAAAAGGCCCATTCGGCTATGGGCCTTTTTCTAAGTAAGGAAGAATAATGGCAGAGAATAAGAAAGATTATTATGAGGTCTTGGGGCTTAAGAAGGGTGCCAGCGAAAGCGAAATCAAAAGCGCGTTTAGAAAAGCGGCTATGAAATATCACCCTGATAAAAACCCTGGCGATAAGGAAGCGGAAGCAAAGTTTAAGGAAATAAATGAAGCCTATAGCGTGCTTTCCGATCCTGACAAGAAAGCTAAATATGATCAATTTGGACACGCAGGGGTAGACCCTAATTTTGGTGCGGGTCAAGGCTTCGGCGGTGGCTTTAATGCTGGCGGTTTTGAAGACATTTTTGATATGTTTGGTGGCATGTTTGGCGGTGGCTTCGGTGGAGGCGGTAGAGCCAGAAGAAACGGACCTATGAAGGGCCGCGATTTAGAGCACCGAATGGTTATCGATTTCAGAGAAGCAGCTTTTGGTTGCAAGAAGAAAATCGTTCTAAACAAATATGTGAAATGCGATACTTGTAACGGCGACGGTGGAACAGGCAAGAAGTCTTGCGCAAGCTGTGGAGGAAGCGGTGTGGTTAATACTGTTTCCAATACTCCTTTCGGACAAATGCAAAGACAGACAACTTGTCCAGACTGCGGAGGCCGTGGCTTTACTATTGCTACACCTTGTACAGCTTGTAAGGGACAAGGCAAGATTCGCAAGGAAGTTAAGATTAATGTTGATATACCTGCAGGAGTGGACAACGGCAGTTTGATTCCATTGCGTGGACAAGGAGAACCTGGAGAAAATGGTGGTCCAGCAGGGGATCTATACATTAGAATTTCCGTAAGACCTGATGAAGTCTTTGCTAGAAAAGGAAATGACCTATATATTGAAATGCCTATTAGTTTTGAAGAGGCGGCTTTGGGAGCAGAGCTTACTGTACCGACTTTGGAAGAACACGTAAAATACAAGCTTCCAGCAGGTACTCAAACAGGCACAACATTCAGATTGAAGGGTAAAGGAATTAAGAGCGTTAGAACAGGACGTATGGGGAATTTATACGTTAAAGTTATGTTAGAGGTTCCAACTAAACTGAGCGGCAAGCAAAAGAAGGCTATTGAAGCCATGTCCAAAGAATTAGATGACGGAAACTATCCTAACAGAAAAGAATTCAAGCGAAGCATGAAATAATTATAGGAGATTAATATGAATAAACTTGAAATGAACATTGTTCCAAGCAGCCAAATGATTCCCATTGCAGTTTCAGCGGTAGAGGCTTGTGCATATTTGTACTTTGAGGATGAAAAAGACG
Organism: Clostridia bacterium; assembly: GCA_024403115.1. Taxonomy (GTDB): domain Bacteria; phylum Bacillota; class Clostridia; order Peptostreptococcales; family Anaerovoracaceae; genus JAKSSK01. The sequence goes on along the minus strand of JAKSSL010000026.1, from coordinate 1,948 downwards.
TTCAAAAGATAGGCATTGCTTTGGAAGAATCCATTGCCAATGTAACAGAGTTTTTGGCAGGTAACAGATCCTTGCCAATCACTATTACTGCCGATGCAAATAACGGTGAGTTCATAATTACTATTACTGACCGTGAATTACCTGGAGACTTAGAAACAACTCTAAAGAATGATGAAAAGATGGGTATATCCATAGTTCACTCAATTATGGATAGCGTTAGATTCGAGAATTTGGGTATGGATGGCCGTAGACAAACACTGGTCAAGAGATACAAAGATATTCCAGGAAAGCACTACGGTTTAGACTTTGTTCCCGAAGATGTGGAGGCAGAAGGAGACAAGCATACTTATGAATTCCGTCCACCAAAAGAGGAGGAAATGCTTGAGATAGTAAGAATGCTGTATAACGAATATGGCAACTCTTATGATGTTGAAGGCGCATATTTCCCTGAACATCACTGGAATAATATTGTAAATGATAGAGCATATTTCTTAGTGGCTGTAGCTGAAAACGGTGAAATTGCAGCAAATATGACTATTTCCCGCGTAGACTATATGCCAGGCATTTGGGATATCAGTATGATTTTCTCAAAGGAGAAATACCGCAGAGGAAACCTATTTGGTAACCTTCTTGAAAGAATACTTGAATATGCAAAGAATCGTGGCGATATTGATGGAATCTTTACTGAGCTTACAGTAGTTCATCCATATTCACAAATGGCTTTTAATAAATTTAATTTCGCATCAGTAGGATACACTCTATCCATGATGCCGGTTAATATTTATCAACCTAAGATTAGCCATCACGAAGGACGTGGTTCTTTCGCAGAATCCATGTTCATATTCCATGATAATCCAAAAACAATCTATGTGGCTCCTGATGTTAAGGATTTCGTATCTGACATTGTTGAGTCATTGAATACTACTCGTGAAATCGTAACAGAAAACATTGCACCAAAGCATGATAGAACTGTTACAAGCGAGGATTATGTAAAAGTTTTAGATACAGGTTATATGTACTTTAACAAGATTGGTAAGGATTTCCCTAAAGAATTGAAGCGTATTGATGGAAACGTGCGTAGACAAGGGGGACTTACAAATGAATTGTTAATCAACTGTGATGATCCAGGTGCAGTATTTGCTGCAGAAGAAGCCAAAAAGCAAGGTTACTTCTGTGTTCGTTATCAAGCATGTCCAAATGGTAACGACTGGATGGTATACGCAAAGATGTATTCGGATCCTTTGGATTATTCTACAATTTGCACAGTATCACCTTATACTGAAATGCTTGAACGCGTTAGAAAGATGGATCCTGAGCAAGCGGATTAATATATACGAAAAGCTTTTTTAAAATAGAGTGCACACCAAAAGTTGGATAGAAACTAGCTTTTGAATGTGCACTTTTTTCTTAAAATATATTGTATTTGCTTTAGCTAGGGGGTATAATACCGAGTATGGGGCGAATATATTATATGTATATTGAGGTATTAGAGGGTTGATTTTTAATTAAATTTAAAGTTTGCTCTTTGCTACCTTTCTATAAAATCTAATAGAAGGGAGCTTTTTTTATGAAAAAAGCAAAAATTATGGCGGTAGTATTATCCGCAACATTGGTGTTCACATCATCCAGTGTTTGCTTTGCAGCAGAAGGGATTGATGGAGAACAAATTCAAGCTGAAGCAACAGCTGAATTAGTAGAAGACATCACAGGAACAGCAGATATTAATAAAGATATCGAAGAAACAAGTGATGGATTCGAAGTAGAAGGGGAAAGTGTAGATGTTACACTTCCAGAAGATGGCGATGGAAATATCGTAATGGATTCTGAAGAAGAATCAATTGGAATGGGGCTTCCTAAGGAAGTTCAAGATGAAGAAGGTATCTTAACAGATGAAGGTACAGTAATCTATGGAGCAACACAAGATGTATCAGTTGCAGTACAAGCTGGG